>JACCSD010000214.1 GCA_013813185.1 Burkholderiaceae bacterium | reverse complement strand
CCTGCAGCGAATAATTGAAGCGGCCGATCGCGTATAGGTTATTCGAAAGCGGCCATTGACCCGAGAGATCGACCTGGCTGATGCCGTTCGTCTGGTACCGATAATAGGCGCTGAGCACCGAGGCGCGGCGCGGCTGCCAGCGCGCTCCCGCGGTTGCGCGCACGAATTCGCTTCGCTCTGCGGCGTACTGCGCGGCAAGGTCGATGGCCCATGACCGTCCTAGTTGCGCGGTCACCGCCGCCAGCACATCGGTTGCGTTGTTTGTACGCGGTGTTTCCCCTGGCAAAGTGACGCGTTGATCGGTGAAGTAATAGCGTTGCGCGAGCGATGCGCGCAATCTCTCCGCGCCGGTTTCGCTATCCAGGATCCGCGTCGTCAGCGCGGCGGTCAACTGATTCGCTTCCGAGATCCGATCCGAGCCCGAGTAGATGTTCTCGGTAAATAGCTGCGCGTAATTGAGGTCGGCCAGCGCGCTATCGAAATTGGGCAGATTGTCCTGATTGCGAAACGGGATGTACGCATAGAACAGGCGCGGTTCGAGCGTCTGCTGCGCGGTGCGGCCGAACCAGCCGGCGTCGCGCTCGAAGATCAGGCCCGTGTCGAGGCTCAGTATCGGCAGCGTTCGAGTCTGCGACGTATCGCCCGGTCGAAACTGGGGATTGAGATCGTAGGCAGTCGATGACACTCGCGCGCGCGGGACAACGAACCAGCCCGGCGCAAGGATCGGATACGCCGTCCGCACGTCCGCGATGTAGCGGTTGCCGGGTTCGAGCGTCGGGTGTTGAAAGCGCGTACCTTCGAGAGCCGCTGCGGCTTCGAAGCCGCGCCAGTCCGCGACGTACCCGTTCACGGTGGCCTGCGGCTCTCTCTCGTAGGGCTTCGCCACCCGCGTTAACGTATTGGGATCCTGCAGCGTCTGGTTCTTCGTGACGCGGACGGACGTGTTCCAGTACGGTTGGTTGTACGCAAGATAGCCGTCCTGCGGCAGTACTTTTTGCGATGTGTCGACAATCGTGGTCGCGAAATCGACAAAGTATCGATCGTCGGAAACGCGGTTGTAGTTGATGCCGGCGGCAAATCCCAGCGGCGATGCATATTCGTATCGGACCGCCGTAAAGTCCCTGGACTCGCCGAACTGCTGATCCTTGGCGATCACGTCGTACACCAGCGTCGCCCGATGATTCGGGTTCAGGTAGCGCAGCTCGTTTTCAAACAGCACGCCACGCTTGCTCATCACCCGCGGCGTCAGCGTGTAGTCGTAGTTCGGCGCAAGGTTGAAGTAGTACGGCGTGCTGATGTCGGTACCGAGCGTCGAGCTCAATCCAAAGCTCGGCGTCAGAAAACCCGACTTGCGCCTGTCGCTGGTCGGAAAACTCAAAATCGGCGACCAGAGAATCGGCGCCCCCTTGAAGAACAGCGTTGCGAAGCTGGCGGTAGCCGTTTCATCGAGCCCATCGAACTCGATCGATTCGGCCTGCACCCACCACGCGTTATCACCCGGCCTGCATGTAGTGAAGCGGGCGTTCTCCATGCGCGCCCGCTCGCTGCCGAGAAACTCGATTAGCGTCGCATTGCCTCGACCCCGGCGTGGTGCATAGGTGAACTCGGCGTCCGGCATCGCGCCGGTTTGTGCGTCGACGCGAAAATCCAGCCGCGGTCCTGCAAACGATGCACCGTCGCGAAACACGCGCGCCTGGCCTTCGACATTGACGATGTCGGTGGCCTGCGTGTACGTGATCGTGTCACCGCGCAGCACGGTCCCGGCGCGGCGTATCTCGGCCTCGCCGCGCAGGACAAGTCGCTCGTTGACGCTGCCTTCGACGTTGCGCGCACGCGAAAAAGTGGGTGCGCCTTCGCGAACCGGAGCCCGGTTTTCATCAAGCTCGCGTTCGAGTCTTAACTGCGGCCGCGCGGGCTCGAGCGTGCTTGGCGGGACGCTCGTTTGCGCCAGCGCCGCGGCGCTCGTCGCCAGACAACCGGCACAAAGCAGCGGAACCAACGGCTGGAAAAAATTCGACCGAGCGATTGCCGGCGAGCGCGCCATTTAGAATCCGTGAAAGCTTGTTTTTTTGGCCAGCAAGTGCCCGAGCAGAGCGAGCCGATTATAGGCATCCGATTCACTTGATTCGGCTTGTGGCTCAAACGACCTCATACGCATGACTCAATCTGCTCCCACCTCGGCGGTCGAGGGCGATGATGCGCGCCTTGAGTCACTCACGGCGTGGCTCGAATCGCTTGCTCCGCGCTTTGGGCTTGCCGCGCGCTCGCTGCGCCCGGCTTCGGTCGATGCCAGCTCGCGCCGCTACTTCCGGCTCGACTACGACGGCGGAACTTTGATTGCGATGGATGCGCCGCCCGCGGCCGAGGACTCGCGCCCCTTCGTTCGCATCGCGGCGTTGATGCAATCGGCCGGGATCAACGTTCCCGAGGTGCTGGTCAGCGATCTCGCGCAGGGATTCTTGTTGCTGACCGATCTTGGCGACACGACGTACCTGCGGGCGCTTAACGACGGCAACGCAGCCGAGCTCTTCGGCGCCGCCATCGACACGCTGATTCGCTGGCAGCGCTGCACCGTCGAAGGAGTGTTGCCTCCCTACGACGAGGCGCTGCTAAGGCGCGAGCTGAGCTTGTTCCCCGACTGGTTTATCGCGCGGCATCTGCAGCGCAAATTGACTGTGGCTCAGAGCGCCGTTCTCGATCAGATGTTCACCTGCATCGTGGCGGCGAATCTGGCGCAACCGAAGGTCTTCGTGCATCGCGACTACATGCCGCGCAATCTGATGGTGTCCAAGCCGAATCCCGGCGTGCTCGATTTTCAGGATGCGGTCGTGGGCCCGATTGCGTATGACGTCGTATCGCTGTTTCGGGACGCGTTCGTCAGCTGGGACGACGAGCGCGTGCTCGAATGGACACGGCTTTACTTCGACCGGGCGCGGGCGGCCGGGCTCGCCGTGCCTGCAGACTTCCAGGAGTTCTGGCGCGACTTCGAATGGATGGGTGTGCAGCGGCACCTGAAAGTGCTCGGTATCTTTGCGCGGATCAGGTATCGCGACGGCAAGCCGCACTATCTCGAAGACGCGCCGCGGTTTATCGGTTACGTGCGCGCGGCCGCGCAGCGCTACCGCGAGCTTGCTCCGCTGGCTCGGTTGTTCGATGAATTGGAACTGGCGTGAGCAACACGGTCGTGACGCACGCCCTGATCCTGGCAGCGGGCCGCGGCGAAAGAATGCGGCCGTTGACGGACGCGGCGCCGAAGCCGCTGTTGCGCGCGGGCGGGAAGCGGCTGATCGAATGGCAGATCGAGTCGCTGGTGCGGGCTGGCGTGCGCGAAGTCGTCGTCAATGTCGCGCACCTGCCGAACCAGTTCGAAACAGCGCTCGGCGACGGCCGGCGCTATGGAGCCACGCTGCATTATTCGCGCGAAGGTGAACACGCCGACGATGCGCTTGAATCATTGGGCGGAATTGTGAACGCACTGGCCGCGCTTGGCAGCGCGCCGTTTATCGTGACCAGCGGCGATATCGTTACCGACTTCCCGTATCGCGAGTTGTGCGCGGCGAGCGAAGTTCAACAGCGAGGTGACGCGGACGCGCATCTGGTCCTGGTCGAGAATCCGCCGTTTCACTTGCGCGGCGATATGGCGCTGGTCAATGATCGGATTGATCCCGATGCAACGCCGCGCTTGACCTACGCCAACATCGGCCTGTTCTCGCCGCGACTGTTTGCCGGCGTTGCAAACTCGCTGCAGGGCAAGCGCGCGGCGCTGTTTCCCTGGCTGTACGACGCCGCGCGCGCGCGCCGGGTCAGCGGGGAAGCCTACCGAGGACGCTGGTGGAACGCCGGCACGCCGGATGAACTCGCACGGCTGGACGCGGACTTGATTCGAGAGGCGAACCCACAGATTTCCAGCGACGCGGGTCGATGACTTCGCCATCGAACGGCAAAAACAGTATGCCCGTCGCAATTCTGGGCGGCGGCCCGGTCGGCCTCACTCTGGCGTTGTTGCTTGCCAAACGCAGCGTTCCGAGCGTCGTATTCGACGCGCGCAGCGTCGAGCAAGCGAACGCCGATCGACGTTTACTCGCCCTATCGCTGGGTTCTCTGCAGACGCTCGGCTCGCTTGTTGAACTGCCGGGTGACGCTCAAGCACCGATACGAACCGTCATCGTTTCATCGGTGGGCCAGTTCGGCCGCGCCGTGATCGGCGAGCGCGATGTGGGCAGCGAGATTCTCGGCGGCACGATCCGCTATGGCGACTTGATTGCAGCGCTGTCCGATGCCGCCGAAGCGAATGAATTCATCTCGGTGCGCCGATCGTTGAAGGTCTTGTCGGTGCGGCAGTCGCCTTCCAGCGTGCAAATTGAATTGCAGGGAGAATTACCGTTTACCGCGGCGCTGGCGATCAGCGCCGAGGGGCTTGGCACGGAGCCCGTCGAGCCACCATCGCAGTCGGCGCTGATAGCGGATCTCGAAGTCACTGGAATCGAACGCGGCACCGCGTGCGAAAGATTCACGCGCGACGGTCCCTTGGCGTTGTTGCCGTTGCCGACACGCACGGCGTCGGGCGCAAAGTCCGGCGCAAACTCGGGCGCGCAGAAAATGGCGCTCGTCTGGTGCATGTCGAACGCGCAAGCCGACCGGCGTAGCGTTCTGACCGATGGCGCTTTGATCGATGAGCTCGGCACGCAGCTGGGGGAGCGCAAGCTGCGGGTCACTTCCCTGCACGCCCGGAATCGCTTTCCGTTGCACCAGCGCGCGCGTGATGAATTGGTCGAGCATCGAATTGCCTACCTGGGCAACGCGGCGCAAACGCTGCATCCGGTGGCCGGCCAGGGCCTCAATTTGGGGCTGCGCGATGGCGTCGTGCTTGCGGAGCTGATCGGTGCCGACTCCGCGGCCGGTAACGATCCGATGCAATCGCTGCATTCGTATGCACAGTCGCGCCGAGCCGATCGCGCTGCGATCGTGGCGCTGACTCGCACCGCGCCCGCGTTTTTTGCGACGCGCTTTGCACCGATAGCACTGGCCAGGTCGATCGGACTGACCGCCTTGGCGCTTGTGCCGAATTTGCGACGCGAATTCGCCCGGCTGCTGATGTTCGGCGTGCGCTTTTGAAAAAGAAGGCGAGAGCAGAAATCTGCTCAGCCATCTTCGTTAATATCCGCGCTCCGCTTCGTCCAACCTTCACGCTCACCTCCGGTCCCCTTCCGACCAAGATGAACATCGGCCCGTATCCGTTGCCCAACCGCGTTTTTGCCGCGCCGATGGCGGGCGTAACGGACCGGCCGTATCGGCGGCTCTGCAAGGCCATGGGCGCGGGCTATGCGGTATCGGAAATGGCCGCATCGAATCCGCGCCTGTGGGCGAGCGAAAAAACCGCGCGGCGCCTGAATCATGATGGAGAAAGTGCGCCGGTCGCGGTTCAGCTTGCCGGCGCCGATGCGCAAATGCTGGCTGAAGCGGCGCGTTACAACGTCGATCGCGGCGCGCAGATCATCGATATCAATATGGGATGCCCGGCCAAGAAAGTGTGCAACGTTGCGTGCGGATCGGCGTTGCTGAAAGATGTTGCGCAAGTGGCGCGCATTCTTGCGGCGGTGATCGACGCGGTCGAGGTGCCGGTCACGTTGAAATATCGCACCGGGTGGGACCCGGCAAGCCGCAACGCGATTGACATCGCGCGTTTGGCGGAGGCGAGCGGCATCGCCGCGCTGACGCTACACGGGCGCACGCGTGCCTGCGGATTCACCGGGCAAGCCGAGTATGAAACGATCCGCGCCGTCAAGCGGGCGGTAACGATTCCCGTCATCGCCAACGGCGACGTCGATACGCCGGAAAAGGCGCGAGTCGTACTTGACGAGACCGGCGCCGACGCGGTGATGATCGGCCGCGCCGCACAGGGGCGGCCGTGGATTTTCCGCGAGGCCGCGCACTATTTGGCGACCGGCTCTCACTTGCCGCCGCCGAGAGTCGACGAAGTGCGAGCGTTGCTGCTCGATCATCTTGATGATCATTACTTGTTCTACGGCGACCTGGGTGTTCGCACCGCCCGCAAGCACATCATCTGGTACACCAAGCAGCTCGACGGTGGCAGACAATTTTGCGAGCGAATGAACGCGCTCGACAGGTGTATCGAGCAGGCGGGCGCCGTCGAAAGTTTCTTTGCTGCGCTGGGCGAGCGATCGGAACGGCTCGTCTACACCTCGACCTTGCACTAAGGACTGACTGATGGCGAAAGCACTGGCGAAGGCAACGCCGAGGGCGGCAGCACGGCGAACCAACGGCACTCCGGCCGCGACCGCGCGCTTTGCTTATCCGACCAGCGAGCGCATCGGCCGCGCGCGCAGCGGTGAGACGCTTGAACAATGCGTGCTGCGCAGCCTCGATCAGTACTTTGCAGATCTGGACGGTTCGCGCCCGCATGCGCTGCTGGACATGGTCACTACGGCGGTCGAACGGCCGTTGCTCCAGTTCGCGATGGCCAGGTGTGACGGCAATCAGTGCGCCGCTGCGGAATTGCTCGGAATCAATCGCAATACGTTGCACAAGAAGCTGCAGCAATATCGCTTGCTATGAGCCCGGTGAAACGTCGGTGGGCGCTTCTGAGCGTCTCCGACAAGACCGGTGTCGTCGACCTCGCGCAGCAGCTGCGCGCCCTAGGATTTCACATTCTTTCGACCGGCGGTACGGCGAAGCTATTAAGCGGGCGCGGCGTCGAAGTCACCGAGGTTGCGCAGCACACGGGCTTTCCCGAGATGCTCGATGGCCGCGTAAAGACACTCAACCCACGCATTCACGCAGGGCTGCTGGCACGGCGGTCGGACCCGGAGCACATGCGCGCGTTGGGCGAGCACGCGATCGATCCGATCGAGGTATTGGTCGTCAATCTATATCCCTTTGAGCAAACCGTTGCGCGCGCCGATTGCACATTCGATGACGCGATCGAAAATATCGACATCGGCGGCCCCGCAATGCTGCGCGCCGCGGCGAAGAATCATCCAAGCGTCGCCGTCGTCGTCGATCCGGCCGACTACGAGCGGGTGCTCGATCAGTTTCGCAGCGCGAACAGCGTTGATTCCGAAACGCGTCTCGCACTGGCGAAGAAGGTTTTTGCACACACAGCGCACTACGACGGCGCGATCGCCAACTATCTGACGTCGTTGAACGAGGTGGGCACGCGCCAGACGTTCCCGGACGTCTTTTCGAGGCAGTGGCTGAAAGCGCAGCAAATGCGCTACGGCGAAAATCCGCACCAGCAGGCCGCGTTCTATCGCGAGCGAAGCGTGGCAGTGGGCCTGCTGGCAGGCTTCACGCAGCTGCAGGGCAAAGAGCTGTCGTACAACAACATCGCCGACGCCGACGCTGCGTGGGAATGCGTTCGCTCGTTCGATGAAACCGCTTGCGCAATCGTCAAGCACGCCAATCCATGCGGTGTGGCGATCGGGACGAGCGCGGGCGACGCCTACGCGAAAGCGCTGAAGACCGATGCAACGTCGGCGTTTGGCGGCGTCATCGCGTTCAACCGCGCGATCGACGTGCACGCTGGACAGTCGGTTTCGCGCCAGTTCGTCGAGGTGGTCATCGCGCCGGAGTTCAACGCCGAAGCGCGCGCAGCGTTCGGCGCCAAGCCGAACGTGCGTTTGCTCACGGTGCCAATCGGCGGCGCTCACAACGACTTTGACTTCAAACGCGTCGGCGGCGGGTTGCTGGTGCAAACGGCGGACAATCATTCGTTGCAAGTGTCCGACTTGAAGATCGTGACCGTGCTGAAGCCGACCGCGCAGCAGATGAACGACTTGACGTTCGCGTGGAAGGTAGGGAAGTTCGTCAAATCAAATGCGATCGTCTTCGCGCGTGACGGAGCGACGCTCGGGGTCGGAGCCGGCCAGATGTCGCGCGTCGATTCGGCGCGCATCGCATCGATCAAGGCCGAATCGGCGAATCTGAGTCTCGCCGGCAGCGCAGCCGCGTCCGACGCGTTTTTCCCATTTCGCGATGGGCTCGACGTGTTGATCGACGCCGGAGCTGCGTGCGTCATTCAGCCAGGCGGGAGCATGCGCGACGAAGAAGTAATCGCTGCGGCTGACGAGCGCGGTATCGCGATGGTGTTTACTGGGGTTAGGCATTTTCGTCATTAGTCATGCAGCAGCGGCTGGCGCAGCTGCGCCGCCTACGTCGTCGGGCACTGAAGTGCCAACCACTGCGGTACTCGCCAAGCCGGCGCAAAAAAAGGCTAAAGCGTTTTTTTGCTCAACAGCCCCGGCTTGGCTCCGTTCCTCGGGCGACGACTCAAAGGCGGCCCAGCTGCGCCAGCCGCTGCTGTCGCGACATCGCCTCGCACGAGGTGTTTTTTCTTTTCCCCACATTAAGTGAAAGTGTCTCGAGCGCAAGCTTTGGGCGGAGCTGGCCCTGCCTTGGGGGCGTCGCCCGAGGAACGGAGTAACGCCGGGGCGGTTGAGCAAAAAAGCGCTTTAAGCCCGATTTCGCCGCGGCGGCTGCGAGTACCGCAGTGGTCGGCACTTCAGTGCCCGACGCGCAGGCAGGCCAGCTCCGCCCAGCGCTTGCGCGCCGCGATGAACTCCGCATCACCCGTTACTGCAACTTCCAAACCGCCTCGCACTTCTTGCAACGAACACTCAGCCAATGCGGGCGTCCGGCTTCGGGCGGATCGTTTTCGTTCGAAGACTCCTGTGCCAGGACTCTGAACTTGCCCCACGCCTTGCATTTCGGACAGGTCGCTGCTTCGCCAAAGTGTTCGGCGCGGGCGAGCAGAGTGGTGAAGCGCCGCCATGACACCACCATCAGCATTCCTCCGGCGGCGGCGGCCAGCACTACGATCATGCGGCGGACGCCAGCTTCGCCGTCGCTAAGAAGTTCCACTCCGGACAGCAACAGAATGAGCGCCACGAATGCGAGCGCCAGATAAGCGTGGCTTTCGATCAGTTGCCGCTCGTACCACCGCCGGAAACCGTACCGCTCGATGTAGCGCGTGACTTGCATCGGCGCGCACTTCAGCGGCGGATCGAATTCAGGCGGTTGGCGGCTTCGACCATGTGACTGGCCAGTTCGTCCACGCGCTTGCCTTCGGCCTTCGCCTGCGTGCGCAACGCCTCCAGCGCACGCTCGTAATCCAACCGCAAGCGCTCCATCAGAATGCCGATCGCGAGCAGCTCGTCGCGTCCACCTTCATTCGAAGTCTTTGTCAGCTCCGGTTTCTCATCACCTGATCGCGAGAGTGCGGCACGTACCGCGGGGACGATCTGCCGCACGTCGACGGGCTTGACCAGATAACCGAGCGCACCCATTTTCATCGCTTCGTCGACGATATCGCTGTCGCCGAAAGCGGACAAAAACATAAAGCCAGTGTCGGTGTTGGCCGCCAGGTAGCGCGCGACGTCCATGCCGGACTTGCCCTGCATGCGCATATCGAGGATGGCGAGCTTCGGCTTGTGCTTTCGCGCCAGCAGAATCGCATCGTCGCCGTTGTCGGTTTCGATGACCGCCAGGCCGGCTTGCTTAAGGCCGGCGACGAGCGTGGCCAACACCAAACGGTCGTCATCAACGACCATGACCAGCGGCGGCGAGGTGTCATTCATTGGCGCAAGCTTAGTGCAGTCGGAACGTTTCTAAATACTGTCTTCGCGAATCGCGGGCGGAAACAATTGCAGGCGCGTCGACACGATAGAACCGGTGCGCTCGACCACCAGGCGCGCCCCGCGCCGCGGCAGCAGCGCCTTGACGAGCCCCAACCCGGAAACGCTGGCCGAAATCTGCGCCAGGTCGAAGCCCTCCTTCAAGGTGCCTGGATTTTCGATCGCAAGCTCCATGCCGTCCGGGCGGGTCGCGACCTTGACCATGATGCCGTCCTGCCGCGTCGCGCGATGTTTGATGGCGTTGGTGCCAAGCTCATTGATCACCAGCGCCAGTGGCACCGCCTCGTTTTCGGGCAAGCCGAAGCGCCAGAGATCGGGTGGTGGCGGCTCGAAGCGAACTTCGACGCCGAACATGTTCGAAAGCGTCGAAAAAATTCCCTGCGCGACGCCCAGTACCGGCAACGTGCCGCTCGAACGAATCTGCAAACCGTGCACCTGCGCGATCGCGTGAATCTGAGTCGCTGCTTCGGACAGGATGTCGGCCACATCGGGCCGCGCGTCCGCCGTTTGTTGCAGCAGCCCAGCGACACCCTGCAAATTATTCTTGATGCGGTGATGCACTTCGCGCACCAGCACGTCGCGCTGCTTGACGATCTGCTCCATTTTCTCCTGCTCGGCGCGCGTGCGCTCGGTCACGTCGTCGGCGATGCCAAACACGCGAATCGCCCCGTCTTCCATGCGCACCGGCGACAGGCGCACGTTGACGTTGCGCACGCCGCGAGTCGGATGGTCGATGCGCGCGGTCAACTCCGAGCGCATCAGCCGCCGCATTCGTGCGATCAGCCGTGGCAGGGCGTGATTAACAATCTGCACGTCTTCGAAGTGCACATGGCGCATCACGTTGCGCGGATCCTCCAGCAGCTCGGTAACCGGCGCACCGATCAACGTCGTGTAGCGCGGGTTGACGTACAGGGCGCTCGAAAAATCACCGGTCATGATGAACACGAGCTGATCGATGTTTTCGGCGAACTGGCGGAATCTGGCTTCGGTTTCGCGGAGCGCGGTTTCGGCGCGTACTTCCTCGGTCAGATCATCGATGATCGACATCACGTAGCGTGCATTCGCATCGCCTGCGGCCGCTGAGCGGCCGGGCTCGGATTCGAACAACGGCACCACGCGCTGATTGATCGTCAGCCGCTTGCCGTCGGCGCGCAGCATCACATCGCGCGGCCGGTCGACTTGGGTTCCCGTCGAAAGCGCCTTGCGATCGAGCTCCGCATACAGATCGGCAAACTGGCGCGCATAGATTTCACCCCAAGTGCGGCCGACGACTTGCTCGCGCGTCAGGCCTGTCATCGTCTCGCCGGCGCGATTCAGGCTGACGAAGCGCCCCGTCTCGGCTTCGCGCACGGATACGAGTACCGGCAGATTTTCGACGACCAGATCCAGGTAGTTGCGCACGCGGCGCAGCTCTTCTTCCGATCGTCTGCGCGCATCGACGTCGACCAGCGTCAGGATGACGCCACGATCGGGTGCCGACGGGTCGATCGGCCGTCCGTAGCCCGCACACCAGAAAGTCGTGCCGTCGGCGCGCCGCATCCGCCGTTCGAAAGAAACCCCGCCGTCGGCCGCGCTTGGCTCTGCTTCTGATTTCTCTGCCAACTCGTCGGCATCCACGTCGGCCAGTGGTAACTCGCGGATGTCGTCCCAATCATCAGGGGTCGCAAACAAAGACGAGATTTGCAGCTCGTCCCAATCGCGCGCGTCGTAGCCGAACAATTGCTGTGTGGCCGCGTTGGCTTTGACGATCAGGTCATTCGCTACGTACAGCACGGCCACCAACGCGTTGTCGAAGATCAGCTGCAGCTCCGACAGTGTCGCGCGCAGCTCGCGCTCCGAGCGCTTGCGCTCGTCGACGTTGACAAAGGCGAAGATGTAGCCCAGCTCGGGCCGCTCGGGATTGACCGCACGCCCCTGCACCGCCACCCAGATCGGTGGGCCCTTGCGGCGAAACATGTGCAGCTCGAATTCGGTCGCACCGGTGTCGTTGATGCGCTGGTAGTGCTCCGACAGATTCGCCAGCAGCAAATGATCGGTCGGGTGCGAAAACAATTGCATCTGCGACACCAGCGCGCCGGGTTCGCAGGCAAGCAGATCTTCCATCGCAGCGTTGGCGCGCACCGGACGGCTGTCGCGCACAAACAGCAGCCCGACCAGCGCGGTGTCGAAAATCAGCTGCTGCTGCGCAAGCGCACTTTGCAGCTCTTCGCCCTGCTCCTTGATTTCCCGCAGCGAACGCGACAGCGCCTCACGTTGGCGTTTGATCTCCGATATGTTCTGAAACGTGTAGATCGCCTCGCGCAATACCTCGAGGCCGGGTTCCTGCGCCTGAATCGGGCGCGCCTGAACCAGGCACCACACCGGCTCGCCATCAGTGCGGAACAGCACGACCTCGCCGCTCGTCGTTTGATTCGAGCGCACGACCGGCATACCGGACACTTCGTTCGGCGCGCGGTGATTGCGGTCGATGC
>JACCSD010000160.1 GCA_013813185.1 Burkholderiaceae bacterium | reverse complement strand
GGCCCCGCGTCGAGCGAAGCGCTGGTGCTCGAGCGCATGCTGGTCGCGGGCGTCGATGTCGTTCGCTTCAATTTTTCGCACGGAACATCGGAAGATCATCTCGCACGCGCACAACTGGTGCGCGAGACCGCTGCCAAGCTCGGACGCGACGTGGCGATCATGGCCGATCTGCAGGGGCCGAAAATCCGCGTTGGGAAGTTCGAGGGCGGGAAAGCCACATTGCGCTCGGGCAAGAAATTTGTGCTCGATGCCAGCACCGCGCTGGGAGGCGAAGACCGCGTTGGACTCGATTACAAAGACTTGCCGCGCGAGGTGAAGGCGGGGGACACGCTGCTGTTGAACGATGGGCTGATCGTGCTCGACGTCGAGCGTGTGGCCGGCAGCGAGATTCACACGTCGGTGCGGGTCGGTGGCGATCTGTCGAACAACAAGGGCATCAACAAGCTCGGCGGCGGCTTGTCGGCGGCGGCGTTGACCGGCAAGGACGTGCGCGACATCGAGACTGCGATGCAGTGCGGCGCCGATTACGTGGCGATCTCGTTCGTCAAGAGCCGCACCGACGTCGAGATGGCGCGCCAGCTGGCGTCGATCGCGGGCGAAAAGCACGGCATCAAGCCGCAGATCATCGCGAAGATCGAGCGCGCGGAAGCGATTCCGATGTTGCGTGAAATTCTCGATGCGTCGGACGGCATCATGGTCGCGCGTGGGGATCTGGCGGTCGAGGTCGGCAACGCGGCGGTGCCGGCGCTGCAAAAACGCATGATCAAGCTGGCACGTGAATCGAACAAGCTGGCGATCACCGCGACGCAGATGATGGAGTCGATGATTTACAACGCAGCGCCGACGCGCGCGGAGGTCAGCGATGTCGCCAATGCCGTGCTCGACGGTACCGACGCTGTGATGCTGTCGGCCGAGACCGCATCCGGTAAGTATCCGGTCGAAGTGGTCGAAGTCATGGCGTCGATCGTGCAGGAAGCTGATAAGTCCGAGCAGGTCGAGCTCGACTTGCAATTCGTCAATCAAACGTTCAACCGCGTAGATCAATCGATCGCCTACGGCGCGCTGTTCACCGCTTTTCATCTGCGCTGCGCTGCCATCTGTGCGCTGACCGATTCCGGCTCAACCGCGTTGTGGATGAGCCGGCACGACATCGACGTGCCGATTTTCGCGTTGACGCCCAATGTATCGACCGCGCGGCGGCTGGCGCTGTACCGCAATGTGCGGCCGCTGCACTTTCAGGTACACACCGATCGCGATGAGTCGCTCGCCGCCGCTGAGCGGCTGCTGCTCGACAAGGAACTGGTCAAGCGCGGAGACTTGATCGTGTTGACGGTCGGGGAGCCGATGGGGCAGCCGGGTGGAACCAACGCGTTGAAAATCGTTAGAGTCGGGGAGCGCCTGTGAGAATGGTCGGGCCGCGAACTTACGGTGCGCTAGCGCGCGTTCTGCGTGCTTCGTCGTTTGCGCTGACGCTGATCGCTGCTTCCAGCGCGCTGGCGTCGCTGCCCGCGCGCCCTGCCGGCGGCCCGGCGGCTGGATTATCGGAGCACACCGCCCGGTCGTTGCAACATGAGTTAAGCGCCGAGTTCGCCACGGCCGACCTGCGTCTCGAAGTGCAGCAGCGCGCCTGGCAGATCGTTGCCGACCGGCATTACGACCCGGGGTTCAACGGCGTCGACTGGCAGGCGGTGCGCGAAAAGTATCGGCTTCCTGTTATCGCCGCCAAGAGCGATGCCGAGATGTACCTGGCATTGAAGTCGATGGTTCGCGAGTTGAAGGATTCGCACACGCGCGTCGTGACGCCGCGCGAGAGTGCGGATCATCGGCGCTTCGCCACGCTTGCGTCCGGAATCTCGCTATCGGTAATCGACGACCAACTGCTCGTCATCGACGTCGATCCCGATTCACCGGCGGCACGGGCCGACGTGCGCAAAGGTGACGTGGTCGTTGCCATCGATAACCGGCAATTCGACGCCGCGTTCTTGCGCTCAGCGCGCGATCTTCCACTGACCGGAGCCGACGTTACGTCGTCCGAAGCGGAACCCGCGCGGCAGGACGAAGTAAGTCGCTTTGCGCAGCTGCGCGCAGTGCGGCGTGCACTGCAGCGCATGCCCGATGCTCTGCCGCGCGCGCAGCTTCTGACGCTGCAGCGTGACGGCGAGGACCAAGTCACGGTGACGCTGATGCCGGAACCGCTGGTCCGGCCGCCCGCGGTAACGGCGCATGTGTCGGACACCGGTATTGCAGTGCTGAAGCTCAATCGCTTTTCAGTGCGCAATCGCAACGACGTCGAACAGGCGTTGCGGCGCGTAGCGGACGCCCGCGCGCTGGTGCTCGACCTGCGCGGTAACGGCGGCGGCGACTACAGTCAGTTCATGTGGCTGGTGCGCCAGTTTTTGCCGGAGCCCCGCGTGGTGCTGACTCAGCTGTTTCGGCGTGGTGACGAGCAAAGTGCGCGCGAGCTCCGTATTACGCCGGCGGAAACGCCTTTCCTCAAGCCGCTCGCAGTGCTGACCGATCGGCGCTCGGGCAGCGCTTCGGAACTCACCGCAACGGCGTTGCTCGAACAACGCGACGCTCTGATTGTTGGCGAATCGACCTGTGGCTGTGTGGTCGCCGTGCGTTCGGAATATGTGTTGCCAGGCGCGGGTGGCGTACGCGTTTCTGAAACCGGATTTCGTTCTGCACAGGGACGACGCATGGAAGGCGAGCCGCTGGCGCCTACGATCTACGCGCCGCCGACGCTCGCTCATCTGCGCGCCGGTCGCGATCGCGCGCTGGAGACGGCGGAGAAGGCGCTGCTGGATCGTTTGTTGCTCGACACGGCGGTGCAGTAGAGAATTTAGTCCGTTAACGCGTTTGTAGTTTCACTTAGGGAGACTAACCATGGCGCTCGTCTCATTGCGTCAATTGCTGGACCACGCTGCGGACAATGGCTATGGCGTGCCGGCGTTCAATGTGAACAATCTCGAACAGGTGCAGGCCATCTTGGAGGCCGCGCACGAGGTCAACGCGCCGGTCATCATGCAGGCCTCGGCCGGTGCGCGTAAGTACGCGGGTGAAGCGTTCCTGAAACACCTGATTCAGGCGGCGATCGAGTCGTATCCGAAGCTGCCGATCGCGATGCATCAGGATCACGGCCAATCACCCGCAGTGTGCGAAGGCGCGATCGGGCTCGGCTTTTCATCGGTGATGATGGACGGCTCGCTGCGCGAAGACGGCAAGACCGTCGCGGACTATGACTACAACTGGCAAGTGACGAAAAAAGTGGTCGACATGGCGCACGCGCAGGGCGTCAGCGTCGAAGGCGAGCTCGGCTGCCTCGGCTCGCTCGAAACGATGCGCGGCGACAAAGAGGACGGTCATGGCGCCGAAATCACGATGACGAAGGAAATGCTGCTGACCGATCCCGATCAGGCCGCCGACTTCGTCGCACGCACGCAGCTCGATGCGCTCGCGATCGCGATCGGCACCAGCCACGGCGCGTACAAGTTCACGCGCAAGCCGACCGGCGACATTCTCGCGATCGACCGCATCAAGGCGATCCACCGCCGGATTCCGAACACTCATCTGGTGATGCACGGCTCATCGTCGGTGCCGCAGGACTTGCTGCAGGAAATTCGCAAGCATGGCGGCGAGATGAAGGAAACGTACGGTGTGCCGGTCGAAGAAATTCAGGAAGCGATCAAGCACGGCGTGCGCAAGATCAACATCGACACCGACATCCGCCTGGCGATGACCGCCGCGATCCGCAAGTTCCTGCACGAAAACCCAAGCCACTTTGATCCGCGCGATTATCTAAAGCCCGCCCGCGCAGCGGCGAAGGCAATTTGCAAAGAGCGCTATGTGCAATTCGGATGCGAAGGTCAGGCGAGCGGAATTCAGCCGCTCCCGCTCACCACAATCGCGCACAAGTACACGACCGGAGCGTTGTCTCAGCACGTGCACTGATGTCTTTGAGTGTGGTGCATCGTGCAGCAGCTGCGCCAGCCGCTGCTGTCGCGACACTGCCTCGCACGAGGTGTTTTTCTCCTTCCCCACTTCAAGTGACATTGCCTCAGCGCAAGCGTCGGGCGGAGCTGGCCTGCCTTCGGGGCGTCGCCCGAGGAACGGAGCAACGCCGGGGGTGTTGAGCAAAAAAACGCTTTAGCCTTTTTTTGCGCCGGCGCTGTGAGTACCGCAGTGGTTGGCACTTTAGTGCCCGACGCCCAGGCAGGCCAGCTCCGCCCAACGCTTGCGCGCTGCGACGCGTTAGGCAGCGCCGTTACGTGAAGCAATGGCACAATCCTCGCGTGCCATCCCCTCTGATTCGCATTCTCGGCATCGATCCCGGTCTGAACCGGACTGGCTATGGTGTAGTCGAGGTCGAAGGGCGGAAGCTGGTCTGCATTGCCGCCGGTGTGATTCGCGTTCCCGCGGGCGACCTTCACGAGAGGCTCGGCACGATCTTGCGAGCGCTGGCTGATGTTATTCGCGAGACGCAGCCGAACGTTGCGACTATTGAAAAAGTGTTCGTCAACGTCAATCCGCAATCGACGCTGTTGCTGGGCCAGGCGCGCGGCGCGGCGATTTGTGCGGCCGTGACCGAAGGCCTCGT
>JACCSD010000100.1 GCA_013813185.1 Burkholderiaceae bacterium | reverse complement strand
ACTTTCTACCTTCGCCGCACGAATTGGCGTTTCGCGAGGAGGACATAAAAGTCACTATCACCTTGAGCAAGAAGAGCGTTGAGTTCTTCAAGTCTGAAGCTTCGAAGAGTGACACTCAGTACCAGCGGATGATTCGCCGGCTACTAGATGCGTACGTCGACGCACACCGAAGCGCTCTAACTCGTCGCTCAACACGGACGCGCGCAAGAGCGGCGCGCACCGGTTAGCTTTACGTTAGTTGCGTTCACATGTCGCGTGAGCGAGTAACTGAGTCGACATAACTAAAGTTCGGAAGTAAGCGTGCCACCAGCCAATAAGATGCGCGGAGTTGGGTGCCAGCCGCTGGTGCTAGCGAATCAAGCTCAACGACGCTCGAGCCAGTACAACGCACTCATCGCCGTAGCCAGTACCACCAGGCTCGGTAGCGCAGCGACGATGATCGGCGGCCAGGTGTTCAGCAATCCAAGATGTGCAAACAACTTGTTCAGTCCGTAGAACGCCACACCGATCATTACGCCGGCAAAAATCTTGAAGCTGACGCCGCCCGACCGCACGTGCAGGAACGCGAACGGCAGCGCCAGCACCATCATCACCAGCGCCGCCCACGGATAGAACAGCTTGCTCCAGAACGCGATCTCATAACGCTCGGTCTGCTGGCGGTTGTCGGCCAGGTGCTGGATGTATTGCGCGAGGTCCCAGCCGGCCATGCGTTCGGGCTGCACGATCATCACGCCGAAAATGTCGGGCTTTAGTTCCGATTGCCATGCCACCTGCTCCGACCGCACCACCTCGGTCCGCGCGGCTTTCATTTGCGGCACCGTCGCGGCGGCGACCGGCCCGGGCAATCGGGTTTCAACGACGTTGAACAGGGTCCAGCCGCTGCCGGGTTCGTAGCGTCCCGTCTCGGCCGTCATGATCGAACCCAGTTTGTAGTCGCGATCGAACTCGAACACGCGCCAGTCGCGCGTATTCCCGTCGGGAGCCACTTGTCGCACGTTGATGAAGCGAAACGCCGCTACGCCGCCCCCCGGCGCCCTGACGACGTCGCGCACCCAGATACCCGAGCGAAACTCGCGCACGCTTATTGGAGAGCCGGTCGCTTGCAGCCGCGCCCTCTGCGCCAACTGCTCGGCGGGCGGTGAAATGAACTCGCCCAGTACATAGGTCAGCGCGACGATGATCAGTCCGATACCGATCAAGCTGTTCATCAGGCGGCGCGTGCTCATGCCCGAAACGCGCATGATCGTAAATTCGGAATTCGCTGCCAGCTTCGACAGCGCATAAATCGTTCCGATCAGCGCCGCGATCGGCATCAGCTCGTAGGTGCGCGACGGCAGCGTCAGCGCGACGAAGAAAAGCGCGTCGCGAAAGCGGAAGCCGCGCTGGCCGATCTCATCGAGCTGCGCCACCATATCGAAGAACAGAAACAGCGCCAGCAACGCAAACAGCACGAACAAAGTCGCGCTTGCTATCTCCATCCACAGATAGCGGCGGATCGTTTTCATGCGGGCTCGGCCGCCTTCGGCTGCGATGACCGCAGGAGCCAGCGCGGCAGCGAGCGCTGCATGTACACGCGCCGCGTAAATAACGCGACGATCAGCACCAGAAACAAGGCATGCACAACCCACACGCCGATATTGAAACTCAAACGTCCCTGCTGCACGTAGGCTTGCACGGTATTCAACACGTTCAGGTAAACGGCAAACAGCAGCACGGCAACGATCAGGTTGAACGACCGTCCGACGCGCGGGTTTACGTACGCCAGCGGAATCGCGAGCAGGCTGACAAGCAGCGCCACAATAGGCAGCCCGATGCGCCACATGATTTCGCCAAGGTTGAGTTGCGAGGGGTCAGACACGAGTTGCAGCAGGGCCAGTGACTTCGCGCGCCGCTCACCGATCGGTTGATCGGCGCGGCTTTCGAGACGGATTGCGTAGCGGTCGAACTCCATCGTTCGATACTCGAGCTTGCCAGGCGTTCCCTCATAGCGGCGCCCCTGTTCGAGCACGAGGAACCGGTCGCCGTTCTTGGCGAGTTCAATCACGCCTTTGGCCGCCACGATCAACCCTTCGCGGCCTTCAGTGCGCATGCTGACGAACACGTTGCGCACCTGGCCATCGAGGATGTCGACCGACTCGACGAAAAACACGCGATCGGTTCCGCCCGACTCGATGAACCGGCCCGGTGCAACACGGCTTACATCGTCGCGCTGCTGGAACCGCTCGCGCGCTTCCTCGATCTGCGCGTTCGCCCAGGGGGTGACGAATAACGCCAGCAACGCGATCGATACGACAATCGGCCACGCAAAGCGCAGTACCGGTCCAATCCAGGCGGTCAGACTGCGGCCGGCGGTAAACCACACGACCATTTCGGAATCGCGGTAAGAGCGTGTCAGCGTCATCAGCACCGACACGAACAGCGTCAGCGTCAAAATGATCGGCAGCCAGGTGAGCGCCGTGAGCGCGACCAGCTCGAAGACCGCCTGGTTGTCGACTCGGCCGCCGGCCGCCTGGCCGATAATGCGCACCAGGCCGACCGAGAAAATGATCGAAAAAAGCACCGTGAAAACTGCGCTCGCGGTGCCGGTCAACTCCGAAACAATCGAGCGCCGGAAGATCATTGTGCCGTGAGCACGTCGCCAATCGGTGCGCTCGGTTTGGCGCTATATACTGCCTCGCCCGCCGCGAGCGACATTACGCTGCATATGCTCGCGAAACGCCTGATAGGCAAATCAGCTGGGCGGTTGTTAACGAGAATAAGAGAAGGCGAGGAGAAAGCCCGATGGAATTTATCACAGCAGTCGGCCGGCCCGACGCGATCAAGACGGACGCCATCGTCGTCGGCGTTCACGCAGATGGCGAGCTGACACCTTCTGCGAAGACGCTCGACAGCGCCAGCGGGGGCGTGATCAAGGGCGCCGTAAAAAGCGGCGACATGACCGGCAAACGCGGCACGCTGCTGCCGCTGCTCGGGCTCGCTGGAGTCAAGTCCCCGCGCGTCCTGCTGGCGGGGCTTGGCGACAAGCACGACTTCAACGAACGCCACTTTACCGATGCGGTTCGTAACAGCATCAGGGCGTTCAACGGCGCTGCGAAGAACGTGACGGTGGCTGCGCTCGATTGGCAAGTCAAGGGACGCGACAGCGAATGGCAAGCGTGCAGCGTTGCCATCGCCGCGCGCGAAACTTCGTTTCGCACCGACGAACTGAAGAGCAAGCGCGACCCCGAAACCACTGGCGCCCACACCGTCGGCTTGCTGTTGAAGGCGCGCAATGCGGCGGCCGAGCGAGGGCTGCGGTACGGCGGCGCGATTTCGAACGGCATGGAATTGACGAAGCGGCTCGGAAACCTGCCGCCCAACATCTGCACGCCGAGTTTTCTCGCCGACGAAGCCCGCAAGTTGGCAAAGCTTTGGAAGCTCGAGATCGAAGTGCTAGAGACGAAGCAGCTCGAAGCGCTGAAAATGGGTTCGTTTTTATCGGTGGCCAAGGGATCGGCGCAGCCGCCACGGTTGATCGTGCTGAAGTACAAAGGCTCCGCCAAGGGCGCGCCGGTGGTGCTGGTCGGCAAGGGCATCACGTTCGATTCGGGCGGCATCTCCATCAAGCCCGGTGCCGCGATGGACGAAATGAAGTTCGACATGTGCGGCGCCGCCAGTGTCATCGGCACGATGCGCGCGCTGGCCGAGTTGAAGCTGAAAGTTAACGTCGTCGGCGTCGTCGCGGCCTGCGAGAACATGCCCTCTGGCGCGGCGGTGAAGCCGGGCGACATCGTCACTTCGATGTCCGGGCAGACGATCGAGATTCTGAACACCGACGCCGAAGGCCGTTTGATCCTGTGTGACGCCCTCACCTACAGCGAGCGCTTCAAGCCGGCGGCGGTGATCAACGTCGCCACGCTGACCGGTGCTTGCGTGGTCGCGCTCGGTGGAGTCAACTCGGGCTTGTTCTCGAACAACGATCAACTCGCCGATCAGTTGATCGCGGCCAGCCGTGAAGCGGGCGATCCGGCATGGCGTATGCCGATCGACGAGGACTACCAGGAGCAGCTGAAATCCAACTTTGCCGACATGGCCAACATCGGAACGCCGGGTGCGGGCGCGGTCATCGCCGCCTGTTTCCTGGCGCGCTTCACGAAGGCGTACCCGTGGGCCCATCTGGATATCGCCGGCACGGCGTGGAAAGGCGGCGCTGCAAAAGGTGCGACCGGCCGGCCGGTGCCGCTGCTGGCGCAGTTTCTGATTGCTCGTGCGAAATAGATTTCGGCGTGACACGCATTGACTTTCATACGGGTGTGAACCACCGCCTGCACTATGCATGCCGGGTGATCCGCAAGGCGCGCGCTGCGCAGAAGCGAGCCGTTGTTTACAGCACGCAGGCAGATCGGCTGGCTCAGTTCGACGCCGCACTGTGGACGTTCTCCGCCCTGGACTTTGTGCCGCACGTTTGCGCGGGTTCACCGTGGGCGTCGGTTACTCCGGTCATCCTGGCGCGCGACACCGGCTCAGCACCCGACAGCGACGTTCTGCTGACGCTCGATGACGAAATCCCGCCCGATTGCGAAAATTTCTTTGCACGCTTCGAACGAGTGTTCGAAGTCGTGTCGTGCGATGACGAAGACCGCCGGCGTGCGCGCGCGCGCTTCAAGAGCTATCGTGAGCACGGATTCCAGCCGACCGCAATCGAAGTGAAAAATGGCGACTAGCTCGCGCAAAGCGACCGATCTCGAGCGGCTGACGCAGCCGGGCGGAAAAGTGATGCCCGACGACGCCACGATTCCGGTACTAACCGAGCGGCTGACCTTGCCCTCGCTCGATCTGGACATTTCGCTGCCGCAGCCTCCACCGCCGGTGGTCGCGCCGCCCACATCTGTGCCGCCACCACCGCCGACCGTGACTGAAGCTGCGACCTTTGCGCCTCGTCCGGCGCCGCCGCCGTCGACCTTGTTCGGCTCGGTCGCGTCAGTGGCTCCTCCGGTGTTCGCGCCCGCGCTTCCGCCTGCGCCCGCACCCGCACCCGCGATCGTCAAGCCTGCGGTTGATTGGGAAGAGGTTGAAACGCAATTGCGCGAGAGCCTGCTGCGCGAGTTGCAGCCGCAACTTTCGGCGGAGCTCGAGCGCCAGGTGCGCGAGCGGCTGCAGCCTACGCTGGTGCGCGCGCTGACCACATTGATCTCCGACCTGCGCCCGGCCCTCGATTCCACCGTTCGAGAAACGATCTCCCGCGCCATTTCCACCGAGCTCGAGCGTCAGCGATCGGCTTCAAAGTAATAACTGCGCGCTGCTATTTCGGCTGAAACTCCGGCACCCCGAATTGCCAGAGAAAGAACGACCAGATGTCGGCGGTTTGCGCCTGCTGCTGATTGCGCGTGCCGCCCCCTCCATGCCCGAGATCGTAATCGAGCCGCATCAGCACGGGTTTGTCTGCGCCCTGCGCTGCCGCCAAGCGCGACGCGAACTTGGCTGACTGCCAGATATCAACACGCGTGTCGTTCACACCGTGCACCAACATCACCGCTGGATACTTCGCGCCATCCTTGATGTGGTGATAGCTGCTCATCTGCAGTAGTGCGCGGAACTCTTCGTCGGTCTTGACTGTGCCGAACTCCGGAATGTTGGCCACGCCATTGGCGCTCGCTTCCGCTCGGACCATATCCATCACGCCGACAACCGGCACCGCGGCCGCGAACAGATCGGGACGCTCGGTGATCGCACGTCCAACGAAAATGCCGCCGGCGCTGCCACCGTAGATGCCGATCCGCTCGCGGGGCGTGTAGCGATTGGCGATCAAATATTCGGCGACCGCGATGCCATCCTTCCATGTATTCGGCTTGGTGACCTTGCGCCCTGCGTAGTGCCACTCCTCGCCAAGTGCGCCGCCGCCGCGCACGTGCGCTATGGCGTAAACACCTCCACGTTCGAGCCACGCGTACACGCGCGGGCTGAAGAACGGATTATCGGTAGTGCCGTAGGAGCCGTAGCCGTACACGATCGTCGGATTGCGGCCATCGAGCTTGATGTCCTTGCGCGCCAGCACCGACACTGGGATCTCGACGCCATCGTGGCTCTTGACAACCACTTCGCGCGCTTCGATGTCCTGCGGAGCGTCGAACGCTCCGGGCCGCACGAACTCCAGCGGAGCGAGTTTCTTGTCGACCGGGTTGTAGTAGTACGGCTTGGCCGTACGGGTCCAGCCGGCAAGCGACACCACCGCGCCGGGGAGCCTGACATCGGCATCAACCAGGGACACTGATCCGCTGACCGGAAGTGCCACTTGCTCGATCTGCGCGCCGGTCCGGTGCGGAACGCGCAGCAATGTGGTTGTCACACCGCGCCGCTGCGTCACGTAAAGCGCATCCTGCGCTGCGGCCAGGGACACGACGACATCACGACCCGGCGCAATGATGGTCTCAGCCTTCGCGAGATCGGGGTTCGCGAGCGACACCCGCATCACCTTGTAGCGCGGAGCTTCATTCGAGGAGCGGAAGTACATCGCATCCGACGTTAGCGAGATGCCGGCCACCTTGTCCTTCGCATCTACCAGCTGCCGCCAGCTCGCCTTGCCGGAGACCACGTCGGCCAGCGGCGCGATGTACGCAAGTTGATGCCGCTCGACTCCAAGCGTGACGATGCACGCCGCCGTCTGCGTGCCGGGAATCTGAAACACGTAGCCGTTGGCGTAGATCGGCAACTTCAGATCCGCGTTCATCGTCGGGCTGAATACCGGCCGGTGCTCGGCACCCTTGATCGATCGAAAATGCCGCGTGCGATCACCGAAGCGCTCGGTCGGTGGCAGTTTGTCGAAGCCTTCGCGCAGCCTCGAATAAAAAAAGCCGCTGTTGTCGTCGAGCCAGGCGACGGAAGAAAAACGAATGTGATCGATCGGTTCGATGACCGGCTTGCCCGACGCGACGTCGACTACGTGCAATAGCCCGATCTCGCTGCCGCCGACCTGCAGCGTGTATGCGAGGTAACGGCCGTCGGACGATGCGCGGTAGTCGAGCACCGCGTGCGGCTTGCCGGCCGCTTTGGAGATCGCCTCCGGGTCGACGATCACGGTATCGGCACCGCTTGCACCGTCGCGCCACACGAGTTTGAACTGATTCTCCGACGACTCGCGGCGCAAAAAGAAAATGCGCCCCGAACGCGTACGCTCGACGCTGCTCACGGCACCGGGCGCCGCGGCCTCCAACTCCCCGATGCGCGCCAGCAACGCATTGCGCGCCGGAATTTTCGCCAGTACCGCGCTCGTCGCATCGGCGTGCGATCGCATCCACTGCTGTACTTTCGGATCAGTGACATTTTCAAGCGCCCGATACGGATCGGGCACGTTGACGTTCCAGTAGGTGTCGGTCGTTGTGCCCTCTGCAAACGGCGGCGGGATCTTCACGCCGGCGATCTCAGCAGCGCTCGCGGTGGAAACGAGTGTTGCCGCGATACAGGCGCGGACCAGAAACTTGTACGTTCTCATCGGAGGTCAGCGGAATCGAAGTGCAGAGAACCGAAGCGTACGTTCGATCGCCTAAACTTCAAACTTCCCAGACCATTCATCAAAACGAGTGACGACTCCTCAATCCGCTGACCCGCCCGCCGAGCTGGCAAAGAGTTTTGACCCTGCGGCGATCGAAGCCCGCTGGGCGCCAATCTGGGAAACGCGCGGCTACTTCGCCGCCGGTACCGATCCGGAGAAGCGTTCGTTCTCCATTCAGCTGCCGCCGCCGAACCGGACCGGCATCCTGCACATGGGCCACGCGTTCAACCAGACCATCATGGACGCGCTGACGCGGTATCACCGCATGCTGGGGTTCAACACACTGTGGCTGCCCGGCACCGACCACGCCGGCATCGCGACGCAGATCGTCGTCGAACGCCAACTCGCAGCGAAGGGAATCGATCGGCGCACGATCGGCCGGGAAAAGTTCGTCGAGGAAGTTTGGAAGTGGCAGCACGTGTCGGGCGCCGCCATCCTGCAGCAGATGCGCCGGCTCGGCGCGTCGGTCGATTGGAGCCGCGAGTATTTCACGATGGACGACGACCTCTCGCAGGTCGTCGTCGAAACATTCGTGCGGTTGTATGAGCAGGGGCTGATCTACCGCGGCAAGCGCCTCGTCAACTGGGATCCGAAACTGCAGACGGCAGTGGCGGATCTCGAAGTCGAAACCGAAGAGGAAGACGGCCGCATCTGGGAGATCCGCTATCCAAGCACTGAAGGTAACGAGTCGATCACGGTGGCCACGACGCGGCCGGAGACGATGCTGGGCGACGTCGCAGTGGCGGTGCATCCGGGCGACGAACGCTATCGTCATCTCGTCGGCAAGTCACTGGCGCTACCGCTGACGAATCGCACGATCCCGGTGATCGCCGACGACTATGTCGACAAGGAATTCGGCACCGGCGCCGTGAAGATCACGCCAGCGCACGACTTCAACGATTTCGCCCTCGGTCAGCGCCATGGGCTTGAACCGATTTCGATCTTCACGTTGACGGCGACGATCAACGACAACGCGCCTGAAAAGTATCGCGGCATGGAGCGCTACGCCGCGCGCAAGGCGGTGCTGGCCGATCTGCGCGCCGCCGGCCTGGTGGTTTCCGAGAAGCCGCACAAGATGACGGTACCGCGCGGCGAGCGCACCGGCGAAGTGATCGAGCCGATGCTGTCGGAGCAGTGGTACATGGCGATGAGCAAGCCCGCTCCGGAGGGAACGCTGCATCCCGGGCAATCGATCGCGCAAGTCGCGCTTGACGTAGTCGCGCGCGGCGAGGTCAATATCTTTCCCGAGCAGTGGAAAACGATCTACACCCAGTGGCTGGAGAACATTCAGGACTGGTGCATTTCGCGCCAGCTGTGGTGGGGCCACCAGATTCCGGCGTGGTACGACGAAAAAGGCAACGTGTTCGTTGCACGAAGCGAAGAAGAAGCGCGCAGCAAGGCGGGCTCCAACGCTCGACTCACTCGCGACCCGGACGTGCTCGATACGTGGGTGTCATCGGCGATGTTGCCGTTTTCTACGCTCGGCTGGCCCAACGTGAAGGACAAAGTCGCTTACGACTTGTATTTGCCGTCAACCGTGCTCGTCACCGGCTACGACATCATCTTTTTCTGGGTCGCACGCATGGTGATGATGACGACGCACTTCACCGGTCGCGTGCCATTTCGCGACGTCTATATCCACGGCATGATCCGCGATGCCGAAGGCGCCAAGATGTCGAAGAGCGAAGGCAACACGCTCGATCCGCTCGACATCATCGACGGCATCGATCTCGAATCCTTGGTGGTGAAGAACACCAGCGGCCTGCGCCGGCCGGAAGATGCGCCGAAAGTCGCTGCCAAGATACGCAAGCACTTTCCGAACGGCATCGCCCCGTACGGCGCCGACGCGCTGCGTTTCACGATGGCGGCTTCAGCCACGCTCGGCCGCACGGT
>JACCSD010000083.1 GCA_013813185.1 Burkholderiaceae bacterium | reverse complement strand
TTTACGCCGCCGGGCCAGATGCCGCACTTCGCCCCGATGTCGTCGGAGAAGTCCTTCGCATTGCGGAGTCGATCAGCTGCAGCAGCGCTTCCGGGTCGGCAGGTTTGACGACATGATGGTCAAAGCCTGCGGACAGCGCACGCTGATAGTCGTTCGCGCTGCCATAGCCGGTGAGCGCAATCACCGCGGGCTTTTTTGATGGATAGCGTTCGCGCATCCGTTCGGCGACTCGTACCCATTCATTCCGGGCAGTCCCAAGTCGCACAGGACGACGTCCGGCCTGACATGCTCAAACAGTTCCAGACCTTTCGCGCCGTCGGGCGCGACCTCAACCTGGTGCCCGGCCAGCCGTAGCAGCTCTGCAAGCGCTTCGGCCGCGTCCTGGTTGTCCTCAATCATCAGAATCCGTACAAGGTCGGCAAGCTGGGTTTCGGCGCGCAGGTGGTAGCCGAGACCCACCGCTTCGCAGTCGAAGCGCAGCTCGCGCCCCTTTCCATCACGCAACATCACTTCGCTGCGAGGCGCCGGCAGCCGGATCGGATTCGCGAGCGCGCATTCCCACACCTTAGGGACAGCTGGCAGTCAATGGCGCTTGTATTCCTCTCACAGCGCAGCAGTGAATTGCAAAGTACGCAGACTGGCGGCAGAGAATGCGGCCATGGGTGATGGACTCATCGGGAGCGCAGGGTTCGGCATCCCGCTCACGCACAGTCGCACGACCCAATCTTGCCGGAATACTGTCGTTCAATGTGGCGCGCGATCACATCGATGCGCTCGTGACCTCGAGGCCAAGGAGTTGCTCGGAATGTATTGGCTGCGGCTTCCTCTGTCGCCGCAGCGAATGGGCTGGGCATTTGACGCCGGCTTCAAGATTGACACTAAGCATCCATGTCCGCTTTCGTGTTCAACGGACAGCCACGCCCGAAGGACCGGTCTTGGCCGGGAGCACCAGTTCCCAGCGCTTCCGGATTTCGGTCACTCGAGCAACGAGGCTGTACGGCCGAAGTCAGCTTACTGGCGCGCCCGCGTACTCACACTGTCGGCCATAACCTGCCGGTTGCGAGCGGCCGCTTAAGGCCGGGCCAGTCAAGTCCACCGCCGAGTAGAGGCACAGACTCTGGGCCGAGGGTAGGGCGCCGATTCCAAGCACCGCTGCGCGCCACTGAATGTCGATCCGAAGACTCTGCTCCATCGCGTAGCACTGGTCCCAGACGTAGACGTCAAACGCCGCCAGCCGTTGCGACCATTTGGGTCAGCGAGTTGCCGCATTGGATCGTCACTCGGTCGATGTAGTTGTCGAAATACGCCCATGGATTTCCGAGATCCGCCGAGTTCAGACCTTCGCCGGGTTTGGTTGTCCCAGGCGCCTTTGCCGCAGCCGCCTTCAAATCATTGATGAATTCGCTTTGTGTGGCGACGTCCGTCTTCGTTCCGGTGCGCGCCACATGGCCTGACACCAGTACGTCGAAATCCATCGCCTTAATTTGTTCAACCTGAGCGAAATAGCCTGGCACGTCCCGCGCCAAGGCGAGTCGTCGCCACGGCATCCAGCCCGGGAAGATCACATCGACAACCATCAGGACACGCTGTGCCGGAGCGGCAATGAAGATGTTGCCTGGCTCGTGTCCATTGCCGTGATACGAGAGGTCAAGCCGCTTGCCGCCCACCTTCAGCACGTAGCTGTCCTTGAAGGTGACCGTAGGCACAGGGCGATTCGGATCGTGAGCACGCGCCAGCAGGCGCTTTGTCTCCTCGTGGGCAATGATGATTGGCTTGCCGCCCCGTCCACTGGCCGCACCGATGTGATCAATGTGGGAAGGGCTGTAGACAATGGCTTTTGGGATGAAGGTCGCAAGTGATGGGGGCGCGTCGATGACGACGACGCCCTTGTCGTATACCAGGAACATTGACTGGTAGACGTTTTCCGTCACCATGTCCAGACCCTGCCCGAGATCCTGAATCCGATGGCCCTTCGCAGGGTCAATGGCGGGACCCTTGGCGGACTCCGGGATGGTCATGTACTTCCCGACCTGCTCGCCAATCGGGGCGATTTGCGGCATCTGAGGGTAGGTAGTTCCTGCACATCCCTTAGCGATCATGAGCGAAGCCGCTGCTGCAGAGAACCATCGCGCCGACGAAGACGGCAAGAGCGCGCGGTGCCACTCGATTCGTGCTGAGGGTTGGTGTGCAGCGGAAACGGAGGGAATTACCGAATAGATTCATGGTGTCTCAGTAGAAGTAAAAGACGGTTAGCTCGGATGCGGAGACGCGCCGTTGGCGCTGGCTGGCCTTCAAGCAGGGAGTTGAGGTGCGTTGAGGTCGTAGTGAAAGACTTTGGCGATGATTTGCCAGCGACCCTCGACGTAAATGAACGTCAGCAGGTCGATGAAGTGCTTAGGCACAATGGCGCACTCCACGCGCGCAAGAGCGGTGACCGGACCCGCGAATTCGATCGACACGATGCGGTCGCGTCTTGCGTCTCCTCGGCTGGCTGGCGCGGGGCGCTCGTCGACGATCGGAAAATACTCATCCATTCGAAGTGTCAGAAGTGTTCCCTCGGTGGCGCAGGCATAGATTGCCGACGGGTGGAAGACCTTCCGCAGGCGCTGCGTATCGCTGAAGTACAGACCGTCGAAGTAGTCGCGCAGCGCTGCGACGATCTCGTCGAACGGCGGGTTCATGTCGGGGCCTTCACAGGGCTCGCTTGCGCAAGCTTGTGACTGTTTCACCGGCAATGCCCCAGTTGTCGGTGTCAACTTCGTCGATGACGACAAACGTGGTGGCCGGGTTCTTGTTCAGCACCTGCACGAGCAGCTCCGTGGCACCTTTGATCAGCGCGGCCTTCTGCTCTCGTGTGGCACCTTCGCGTGTGACTTCAATCTTGACGTATGGCATGAATGCTCTGCTTGGTTTGGATGGGTTGCGCGTTACTGCATCACGGCGCGCTTGCGAACGCTTCGCGGCAGCGGTCGACAAGGCTCAAAAGAATGTCAGCGGCGGGGGCAATGGCGTGTACCAGGTCGACGGCTTCGCCGGCGATGACGGCGGCGGTATCGAAGTCGCCCTGTTCACGACTGAGGCCGTAGCGTTGTTGCTCTTCGTCTAGAACAGACCGCAGCCCCGATACGTCGTTCGCCCAGCGTTCGCTGAATCCATTGCGCAGGGATCGCAGGCCCCACGGCCCATCGGGCCAGTCGAGCGCACGCACAAGGTCAAACACTTCGCTCTTGACCGTGTCGTCGCCGCTGGCCTCCAGAACCCGCTGCTTGGCGCGAGGGTCGGCGATGGACTCGATCGCGGCATAGAAGGCCGTCCCGCAGAGAACACCCGCGGCGCCCAGCATCAGTGCCGCTGCAAGTCCACGGCCATCGGCAATGCCGCCGGCCGCGATGACGGGAACGGGCGAGACCGCGTCGACCACGGCGGGTACCAGGGCAATGGTGCCGCGCAGGCCGCCATGGCCACCCGCCTCACCGCCCTGAGCGACGATGATTTGCGCACCGGCAGCGACGGCACCTCGTGCTTGCGCTACGGTCTGAACCTGCGCGATCAGCACGGCATCCGCGTCCCGGATCGGGCCGGCAAAGGGCGCGATGTCGCCAAAGGACAGCATGATCGCCTGGGCACCGCTGTCCAGAGCCCGGCTCAGAAGCCGCGGTTGCCGATGAAGTGCCCAAGTGATGAAGCCCACACCAAAGCGCTCGCCGGCGCACATCACCAGTTGTTCTTCGAGCCAGCCGGCGTCGCCGTATCCCCCGCCGATCAGGCCGAGTCCACCGGCACGACTCACGGCCCGTGCGAGCGCGCCGCCACTCACTCCCGCCATCGGTGCCAACAGCACGGGATGGGCGACGCCCAGGAGGAGCGTTAGGGGATTCGCGCGATTCATCGACGTTCCTGGATCAGGCGCTCGCAGCGATGAGCCCCTCGGCCTTCATTGCCTCTCGGACCGCCGGTCGCTGCGACACCGTCGACAGGAAGTGCTGGATGTTGCTCAGGTCGGCGATGTCCAGATTCACGTACTTGGCCCAGCCGAGAATGGTGAACAGGTAGGCATCAGCGGCGGTGAATGCCTTGCCGGTCAGAAAGTCTCGGCCTGCCAGTTGTCCGTCCACCCATTGCAGCTTCTTGCGCAGCACCGCCGACAAGGTCTGCTTCGCGGCCGCGTCCAGTTCAGGATTGAAGAGCGGAGTGAAGGACTTGTGCAGTTCCGATGTGATGTAGTTCTGCCACTCCATCACCCGGTATCGCTCGATGCTTCCCGCAGGCGGCATCAAGGTGCGCGCACCGACTCGGTCGGCAATGAACTGCGCAATCACCGGCCCTTCGCTAAGGCGGCTGCCGTCGTCCAGTTCGAGAAGAGGCACCATCCCCTTTGGATTGATGGCGTAGTAATCCTCGCCGGTAGCGGTCGCATGCTTGCTCGTGTCGACTTTGCTCAGCGTGAATGCCTGACCGGCTTCGCGCAGAACGATGTGAGGTGCCAGCGAGCAGGCGCCCGGGGAGTAGTAGAGCTTCATGGATTTCTCCTGGTGGTGAACGTGAGGGAACGATATTCCGTCACTCGCAAGAGATAAATCTGGCAGGATGAACTTCTCTGATTACGTCGGGTGCCTGAATGAGTCGGAACTTTGGAGACATGAGCCTGGGAAGCATCGAACTCTTCTGTCTCACGGCAGAGTTGGAGGGCTTCACCGCAGCGGCCAACGCGGCGGGATTGACACCTGCGGCGGTCAGCCGAACGGTAGCGCGTCTGGAGTCGCGCCTGGGCGCGCAACTCTTTGTGCGTACGACGCGCAAGGTGCGAATGACTGACGGCGGCCGCGCCTACTACGAGCAATGCAAAGGCGCGTTGGCACAGCTGGTCGAGGCCGAGCGAGCTCTCAATGGTGAGCAGCGCTCTCCCTCAGGTACCGTTCGCCTCAGCTTGCCAACGTCCTATGGTCACTACCGCATCCTGCCGCTGCTGGGCGCCTTCAGGGACAGGTTCCCCGGGATAGAGCTGGACGTGCAGCTCAGCAATCGCAATGTCGACTTCACGTCGGAGGGTTGTGACTTGGCGGTGCGGGGTCGCACGCCACCGGACTCAGGGCTTGTTGCGCGCAAGCTGGAGGATGCGGATCTGGTGATCGTTGCCTCGCTCAAGTACCTGAGAAAACGAGGTACTCCGCGCTCGATCAACTCGCTGGTTGAGCACGAGTGCATTCAGTTCGCCCTTCCGAGCACCGGTCAGATCGTGCCGTGGTTGCTGCGACAAGGCGGGCGAGAGCTGGAACAGGTTGTTCATGGCGCGATCCGTTGCTCCGACGACATTCTTGCGCCGGTGACTCTGGCACGTCACGGAGTGGGTCTCGCGCAGACATATCGCTTCATCGTCGAACAGGACCTGCGCGATGGACGCCTGAAGGAGGTTCTGCGTGACTTGGCGGGTGCGTCCCGCCCGTTTTCCATGCTATACCCGGCCAACCGGCACATGCCCCACAGGGTGCGCGCACTCATCGAGTTTTTGAGCGAAGAGCTGGCGGCGCTGAAGTCGTAGATCCTGACGGACCCGCCGATCGCTTCGCGGCCGGCGGCGGCGATTCACAAAGGACCGTTTCGGGTCGAGAGCCCCGGTTCGAAGCCAGCGGGAGCGGTCGCTCATTGATCCTCGCCGCCGCCCACTGAACGCTCATCCACCCGACCGACAGTGAAGGACCGGTTCAGAGGTGCAGCGGACAGCCGCTCCGCAAGACGGTCAACGTCAGGTCTCGGCAGCAGCTGTCATTCGTCAGCCGAACCTGAGCGGCAGCATCCCGTATGAAGCGGTCGTTCATCGAACGGTTAATTAGGGCCTGCGACTGGCCGACAGCCCGGCTGGTAGCCGGACCGGCGCCAACGCGCGCGACACCCGGAAGGGGTCATTGTCCAAAACCGGAAGGGGGCAACGCGGTCGATTGGAACGTAGCATCGCGATCGACCGGAATACGCAATCTAGGAAGCTACACGACGGTCGCAGCGCGTACTTCCGAATGGTTACCAATAGGAAATTCTTAGTAACTTAGGCCACGGATTTCACTAACTCTGACGGAAATACCAATAACACTGACTGCCTACACGACACCTCGGGAGGTGTAAAGGGACCACCGAAAGCACGAGGATTCCGAGTTTTCACACAGCCTCGGTCGTAAGCAGACCCTCACAATCGGCATGCTCGTCAAAGTTAGGCCCTAACTTTGATTACGCGAGGGCCTAACTTTGGCGATGCGCAGCAGCTACAGTATCAAACGTCGATATTGCCGGCCGCCAGCGCATTCGACTCGATGAATTGCCGGCGTGGCTCGACCTCGTCACCCATTAACGTGGTGAAGATCTGATCGGCGCCAATCGCGTCGTCGATTTGCACCTTGAGCATGCGGCGTACCGCCGGATCCATCGTCGTTTCCCACAACTGGGAGGGATTCATCTCGCCCAGCCCTTTGTAGCGCTGGCGCGTCACGCCGCCTTCGGCTTCGCGCATCAGCCAGTCGACGGCCTCGGCGAAGCTCGTCACGGTCGCCTGCTTTTCCTTGTCGCCTGCGCCACGCACGATGCGCGCTCCTGCGCCGACCATTCCCTTGAAGGTGCGCGCGGCCGCCGCGAGCGTTGCGTAGTCGGCGCCGTGCACGAAGTCAGCATCGATCGCGCTTAACTTCACGTTTCCGTGGTGCCGCCGCTCGATGCGAAGCCGGTGCTTGTCGGTGACCGAGTCGTGTTGCGCGTACACGTGCACGGTCGAGTTGCCGAGTGCCTCCGTCAGTCGCAATGCCGAAGCTTCGGCGCTTGCCGCATCGTCGAGATCGAGCTCGGTGCCCGCCAGCAACGCTTCGAGCGCGGGCCGATCCATCACGCGCGACAGACGCTGTATGACCGCGGCGGCCACCAAATACTGCCGCGCCAGCACTTCAAGCGGCTCGCCTTCAATGGGCGTCGCCCCGTCGGCAGTAATCAGTTTCGCGTCTTTCAACGCCAGCGTGACGATGTATTGCGCGAGCTCGTGGTCGTCCTTGATGTAGCGCTCGTCCTTGCCGTGTTTGATCCGGTACAGCGGGGGCTGCGCGATGTAGATATGGCCGTGCTCTACCAGCAGCGGCATCTGCCGATAAAAAAGCGTCAGCAGCAGGGTACGGATGTGCGCGCCGTCGACGTCGGCGTCGGTCATGATGATGATGCGGTGATAGCGCAGCTTGTCGAGGTTGAAGCCGTCGGGTGTGTCGGGCGCGCCGATGCCGGTGCCGAGCGCGGTGATCAACGTCGCAATCTGCTCGGACGAGATCAGCTTGTCGAAGCGCGCCTTCTCCACGTTCAGCACCTTGCCGCGCAACGGCAGCACCGCCTGAAACTTGCGATCACGCCCCTGCTTGGCGGAGCCGCCGGCTGAATCGCCTTCGACAATGTAAAGCTCCGACTTGGCCGGATCGCGCTCCTGGCAGTCGGCGAGCTTGCCGGGCAGTCCGACCCCGTCGAGCACACCTTTGCGCCGTGTCATCTCGCGCGCCTTGCGTGCCGCTTCGCGGGCGCGTGCGGCATCGACGATCTTGCTGCAAATAATCTTGGCGTCGGCAGGGCGTTCGAGCAGATAGCTCTCGAGCGCGCGGCCGATTGCGTCCTCGACCGCTGGACGCACCTCGGACGACACCAGCTTGTCCTTTGTCTGCGAGCTGAACTTGGGCTCGGGCACCTTGACCGACAACACGCACGTCAGCCCTTCGCGCATGTCATCACCGGTGGTTTCGACTTTTGCCCTCTTGTCGAACTCGTGACTCTTGATGTAATTGTTCAGCACGCGCGTCATCGCCGCGCGCAGCCCGGTGATGTGCGTGCCGCCGTCGCGCTGCGGAATGTTGTTGGTAAACGCGAGCAGGCTCTCGTTGTAGCCGTCGTTCCACTGCATCGCGACTTCGACGCCGACCGGCGTTCCGCCGGCGCTCGATTCGGTGCTGACGTAGAACACGTTTGGATGCAACACCGTTTTCGATTTGTTGATGTACTGCACGAAGCCTTTGACACCGCCGGAAAATGCGAAGTCTTCTTCCTTGGCGTTGCGCTGATCGATTAGCTTGATGTGGACGCCGTTGTTCAGAAACGAGAGTTCGCGCAACCGTTTCGACAGCACGTCATAGTGAAAATCGATGTTGGTGAAGATTGTGTCGTCGGGTAAAAAATGGACTTCGGTACCACGCCGATCGGTCGGACCGGTGATCTTCATCGGTGACGCTTCCACCAGCCCGGCTTCCGACGGCATTGTCTGCACGATGCGGTCCTGCACGTCGCCGCGCCGGAACTCCAGGTAATGCATGCTGCCACCGAAGCGAATCGTCAGGCGCAGCCATTCCGACAAGGCGTTCACGCACGACACGCCGACGCCGTGCAGCCCGCCCGAGACCTTGTAGCTGTTCTGGTTGAACTTGCCGCCGGCGTGCAACTCGGTCAGCGCGATCTCGGCCGCCGAACGCTTGGGCTCGTGCTTGTCGTCGAACTTGATACCGGTCGGAATGCCGCGGCCGTTGTCCACCACCGAGATCGAGTTGTCGGTGTGAATGGTGACGATGATGTCGTCGCAATAACCGGCGAGCGCTTCGTCGACCGCGTTGTCAACCACTTCGAACACCATGTGATGCAGCCCGCTGCCATCGTGCGTATCGCCGATGTACATGCCGGGACGCTTGCGCACCGCCTCGAGTCCTTCGAGGATCTGGATGCTGCTTGCGCCATAGTCCGCCCTGCCGTCGGCAGGCTGAGGTTGGTTCATCGGTGGTTGATCTGGAACGGCTGACATGATTCGGCTGCTATATCCGCATCGGCATGACGACGTACTTGAACTTGTCGGAATTCGGCATCGTGATCAGCGCGCTGCCGAGCGCATCTCCGAGAGAAAAGCTCACTTCGTCATTCTTCAAGTTGGCCAGCACGTCCAGCAGATAGTTGACGTTGAAGCCAATATCAAGAGGGTCGCCCTGGTAGCCGATCTCTAATTCTTCCTGCGCGTCTTCCTGATCCGCGTTGGTCGAGTTGATTTTCAAGCTGCCGACCGCGAGCAGCATGCGAACACCCTTAAACTTGTCGGTCGTCAAGATCGCCGCGCGCTGCAGCGCATGCATCAGGTCTTCGCGGTTGATCGCAAACACCTTGGTATTGGCGGCTGGCACCACGCGCTGGTAATCGGGAAACTTGCCCTCGACCAGCTTCGAAATCAGCTCGATGTCGCTAAAGCTGAACTTCGCCTGGTTGGCCGCCATCTGCACGCGCACGGGGTCGTCGGAGTCGGGTAGCAGGCGCGATAGCTCCAGGATCGTCTTGCGCGGCACGATCGCCTCGACCTTGCTCGACGCATCAGGCTTGCTGACTTCGGCGAGCGCCAGCCGATGACCGTCAGTAGCAACGGCTCGCACCGTCGTACCGTCAACCACCAGCAACATTCCGTTCAGGTAGTAGCGAATGTCCTGCTGCGCCATCGCAAAGTGCACCATGCCGAGCAGGTACTTCAACGTGGCAGCGGGCAGCGAAAAATCGGCGGTGAATTCTGCTTGTGCCACCGTCGGAAATTCTTCGGCCGCCAGCGTTTGCAGGTTGAAACGGCTCTTGCCGCTGGCGACCGCCATTTTCTTGTTCGCAAGCGACAACTGCACGTCGGCGTCGGGCAGCGCCCGCAGAATGTCGACCAATTTGCGCGCCGCGATCGTGGTCGCGGCAGTGTCATCGCCGGCACCGATGTCAGCACTGGTTTGAATCTGAATTTCCAGATCAGTCGCAGTGAACGACACTTTGCCGCCTTCCTTGCGCACCAAAATGTTCGCGAGGATCGGCAGCGTTTGCCGGCGTTCGACGATACCGCTTACCACCTGCAGCGGTTTTAGCAACGCATCGCGGTTGGCTTTGACGAGTTGCATTCTTTTATATCCTTCTCATAACTCTTCTTAGTAACAAGTAGTAGTAAAGCAACGCCTTACTGGGGACAAACTCAACGAGTTCCTTTACATCAATTACTTGCTGAGTGCTCAGGGCTGTTGACAAGCCATCTGTTGACGTGTGGGCTCACGGTTGACGAAAAGGACAACTTCGCCGCATCGCACGCACCGGCTACATCTATCCCCAGCCATACACGATCTGTCCACAGCTTGTTAGCCCTTCAGCGTCTGCTCGAGCACATGCAGCGCGTGGTTCATTTCAGGATTCTTGGAACGCTCGCCGGTGATCTTGCGGACCGCGTGCAAAACGGTTGTGTGATCGCGGCCTCCGAACAACTCGCCGATCTCCGGCAGACTCTTTTGCGTCAACTCCTTGGCCAGGTACATCGCGACCTGGCGTGGCAGCGCGATCGCGATCGGACGCCGTTTGCTGTACATATCGGCGATCTTGATCTTGTAGTAATCGGCGACTGTCTTCTGGATCAGTTCGACCGTGACTTGCGCGGTCGACGC
>JACCSD010000048.1 GCA_013813185.1 Burkholderiaceae bacterium | reverse complement strand
GCGACGCGCAAGCTTCAGCGAGTCGGCTGCGACCTTGCGATCTTCATCGGTTGTCAGATAGCGGCAGTTGATCGCCGGCGGCGTGTGCGGATCGCGATCGCGAATGCGAACATGGCCGCGCGACGTGGGCCGTACGTTGCAGACGCTGGCAGTGAATGCGGCAAATCTATGCAGCGGCTCGCCGAACTTGTCGAGCGTCAGCGGCTGGACGTGGAACTCGATGTTCGGTGTTGCATGCTCGGGCGCCGAACGCGTGAATCCGCCCAGCTGGCTCGGCGCCATCGTCAGTGGTCCGGTGCGAAACAGCGCGTACTCGATGCCCATCGACGCCTTGCCGAACAGGCTGTGCACGCGCTGATTCAGCGTGACGACGTTCTTTACCTTGAATCCCGTACGCAACTGCAGATGGTCCTGCAGGTTCTCGCCTACGCCGGGCAGATCGTGCACGACACTGATGCCGTGTTGCTTCAGCAAAGCGGCGGGGCCGATGCCCGACAGCTGCAGGATGTGCGGCGATCCAATGGTGCCTGCCGCCAGAATGGTCTCGATGGCGGACAAAGCGATCTCGTCGCCGCCGCGCGCAAACGCAACCCCGCTGCATCGACGGCCCTCGAAGAGAAGCTTCTGCACGTGTGCTCCAGTCATCACCGTGAGGTTCGGCCGCTTGGCGATCGGATGCAGGAACGCGCGCGCAGTGTTCACACGCACGCCGCGCCGCTGATTGACGAGGAAGTAACCGCAGCCTTCGTTGTCGCCGCGGTTGAAATCGGCGGTGGGCGGGATGCCCGCCTGAATCATCGCGTCGCGATACGCGTTCAGGATCTCCCACGACAGCCGCTGCGGCTCGACGCGCCATTCGCCGCCGGCGCCGTGCGCATCGTCAGCGCCGCCGTAATAGTCCTCGCTCTTCTTGAACAGCGGCAGCACTTGATCCCAGCGCCACGACGAGTCGCCGGTCAGCGCCGCCCACTCGTCGTAATCGCGCGCCTGCCCGCGCATGTAGATCGTCGCGTTGATCGAGGAGCATCCGCCCAGCACCTTGCCGCGCGCGTAGATGATCGAGCGGCCGTTCAGGCCTTCTTCGGGCTCGGTCTTGAAGCACCAGTCGGTGCGCGGATTGTTGATGCAGTACAGATAGCCGACCGGGATCTTGATCCAGATCCAGTCGTCGCGGCCGCCCGCTTCCAGTAGCAGCACTTTCGTGTCAGGGTCAGCCGAGAGCCGGTTCGCGAGCAGGCAGCCGGCGGTGCCTGCGCCGACGATGACGTAATCGAACCTGTGTTCCTTCTTGTTCACAGCGGAAGGTCGCAGCCGATGAGCTTTCTATTTCTCGAGCTGCGAGTGGCTGCCGCCACTGTCTGCCGCGCGGGCCTCTGCGAACGCGCCTGGGCCTGGACCCAGTCCGCAAAGGCTTTCACCTCATCGCGCCGCGCCGCCGGTGACAAGATCAGCCAGTACGCACGATGCGAGTGGGTCGCGAAACGTTTGTCCTTCAGCGGCATCACGAGTCGCCGATCGGCGAGGAGAGGATTCACGAGCGGAAAGCGGCCGAGTGCGACGCCCTGTCCGGCGATCGCTGCCTGCATGATCTGGTCGTAGTGACTGAAAGTCAGCCCGCGGCTCGCGCGCGGGCGCTCCAGTTTCATCGTCTCGCACCATACTTTCCATGACAGCCAGATCGTTGTGGTGCTCGGGTCGTCGATGTCGAGCAGCGGCAACTGCAGCAGGTCTTCCGGGATGCGAATGCGCCTGCCCTTGAGCAGCGCCGGACTCGCCACCGGCGCTACATGCTCTCCGAACAGGCATATCGCGTCGGCGCCGACAGCGTTTTGCGGGCAGTAGCGAATCGCTGCGTCCAGTCCATGCGGCTCGAGATCACGCATGACGTTATCGGCCACAACGTGCACTGAGATGTCGCCATGATCGGCCTGGAACTGTGTGAGCCGCGGAACCAGCCAAAGCGAAGCGAACGTCACTGTTGTCGTGACGCGAACGACCGGTGCCGTCTTGGCGCGCACCTCGGCGGTGGCGTCACGCAGCAGCGCGAGTGCCTTCGAAACGTCGCGGTAGTAACGCTCGCCGGCCTCTGTCAGCAGCACCGCACGCGTGCGACGCTCGAACAGCTTCACGCCCAGTTGCTCTTCGAGTTGCTGCACCTGCCGGCTGACCGCGGACTGTGTCAGGAACAGCTCGGCAGCCGCAGACGTGATCGACAGCAGCCGCGCCGCCGCCTCGAAGCCGCGCAATAGATCAAGCGACGCGGGCAGGTCGCGCTTATGCATTCCCGCAGATCATGCATCGCATTTCGAGATTTCGTTTGTCCGCGGCCACTCGGTGCGCGACAGTTCGTTGCACATCACAGCGAGGTCAACGCCATGAATCCGAATACCTTAGCCGAAGACCAGACCTGCACCCTGCTCACTGTCGATGCGAATCCTATATCGCTGCGACTTCCGATCGGCAGCGCCATCTTCACATTGAGCGGCGAAGTATGGATCACGCAGGAAGGCATGCAAGACGACGTAGTCCTCGGGCCGGGGCAACGGTTCGATGTACATAGCCGCGCCTCGATTGTGGCCAGTGCGACCAAGGAGCCTGCCAGCGTATACGTTGCGTGCCCGGCTGATGCCTTTGCATCAGTGGACGATGATCTACTTGCGCTGCTTCGCCGTCGTGCACGACGTCTGCGCGCCGAACACTTCGATCGAACGCTACGGGCGACCCGCAAACTGATAGCAAAGCTTTTCGCTAGGGCCGCTGCCAGTATCCGTCGCCTGCTCGCGCCAGCGAGGCAAGTGCCGGTGCACTGAGAACGGTTCCGAGGGCGAGGGGCCGTCAAGGCGGCGGCCCCACGCACACGCGCAATCCTCGGGATCGCCGCGCATTGTTTGTCGCTCGCGGGTCGCAGCATCGAGGCACACTCGGCCGTCACCGCCATTCGCACCACGCGGCCGCACTATCGCGTCAACGATTTCCTGTCCGAGTTCCGGTTCTCGCCCGATGCGGCAGCGCGTTTTCGGCAGAGCGCTGCACGCATCGGCTTGGCGTAAGCAACGGTCGTTACTTCGCGGCGAAGCAGTAAAGCAGGCCGGCGCCTCCTGTGATGACCAGCCCTTCAGGATGGCAGCCGCGCGTTGGGTGCGACGAGTTCCAGGAGGTTGCCCAAGCATGATCAATCGGGCCAGCGCGATCAAAGTGACCGGTCATCGCTGAGCCTTCGGTTCCGCCCTTGGTCCAGTTGCCGCACGTCATGTCGAAAAACGGAGTGCCGGGAAAGGCGGTGCCGTCGGGCCGCGAGCCAGTCAGGATGTCGTGCTTGTTTGGCTTTTCAGTGCGGCCGTTTACGGGCTGGCCCTTTTCATCCAGCGCCGTCTCCTTGGTCAGGTTGTTACTGGCCGAGTGCAAGTCGTCGACGCTCTTTGCGATCATCACGCCCTTGGCGTTGTGCCAGGGCCCGGTGCCGATCCGGTCGCGTGCATGCTCGACTTTCGGATCGTTCAACGTAGTTCCCTGCGTGCTCAAATAGGCGTGCCAGCTGCGATTGCCCGCGCCCGCGGCCTTGCCAAGCGACTGGCAGTGCTGATCAGCTCCCTCGAGTCCCCCCAGGTCGGCCCCTTTGCCGGGATTAACGCTGGTCAGGAAAAATGTCATGTCCTTGCCGGTCGCCGGCTGCGGCGACTGCGCTGTTGCGCACCCGACTAGCGCCAGCGAAGCTGCCGCGCCCAAAAACGTCCACTGCATCACGGTGTGCATTTACGGTGTCCTCCAAGGTCGGATCGTCGAGCGCGTTGCGAGCTTATCGGAGTGCGCGATGGCTCACAGCCGCCCGACACCCTGGCGTGCGCTCCGCCGACTAGAAGAACGCCTGAATCCCTGTCTGCGCGCGGCCCAGAATCAGCGCGTGAATATCGTGCGTGCCCTCGTACGTATTGACGACTTCGAGATTGGCCATGTGACGGATGACGCCGTACTCGTCGCTGATGCCATTGCCGCCCAGCATGTCGCGTGCAACGCGCGCGATGTCGAGGGCCTTGCCGCACGAGTTGCGTTTCACAATGGATGTGATCTCCGTCGCCGCGGTGCCTTCGTCTTTCATACGCCCGAGTCGCAGGCACGCTTGCAGTCCCAGCGCAATTTCGGTTTGCATATCGGCCAGCTTCTTCTGCACTAGTTGATTTGCGGCGAGCGGGCGCCCGAACTGCTTGCGATCGAGCACGTACTGCCGTGCGGTGTGCCAGCACGTTTCGGCGGCGCCGAGCGTGCCCCACGCGATGCCGTAGCG
>JACCSD010000353.1 GCA_013813185.1 Burkholderiaceae bacterium | reverse complement strand
CCGAGGAACGACCGCCGCCGCGCGGATCGCGCAGTCCGTACTTGCGCCAGTAGGTGTAGTCAGCGTGCCCTGGGCGAAAGGTATCGATCAGGTCTTCGTAATCGCGCTCCTTCGAATCTTCGTTGCGGATCAGCAGCGCGATCGGTGTGCCTGTGGTTTGTCCTTCATGGACACCCGACAGGATCTCGACGCGATCGGACTCGCGCCGTTGCGTAACGTGGCGTGATGTACCCGGCTTGCGCCGATCCAGGTCGTGTTGCAGATCGCCCTCGGCCAGCAGCATGCCCGGCGGGCAACCATCGATCACACAGCCGATCGCCGGGCCGTGCGATTCGCCGAAATTGGTCACGCAAAACAGGTGGCCGAACGTGGATGACATGGTGGTGAAAGGTGAAAAGTGAAAGGTGAGCAGTGGACGGTGGGAGTCTACGTCGCTGTCCGGCCTTTACCTTTCACGTTTCACACTTCACGCCTCAGAACTCCGGTCCACGCAGCTCCTGCACGCGCTGCATCAGCAATTCCGGAGTCGCGACGGCAGGCGGCACCGGTTCACCCACCACGAACTCCAGCCTGGAACGGAAACCGCGCCGCACTCTCGCATCGAGCGGCAGCGAAAACGCCTCGCCGCCATAGCGCGAAAAGAAAGAGCCCCACAGCCCGCGCAGCGCCATCGGGATCACCGGGACCGGGTTGCGCTCTACGATGCGGCGTACCCCCTGCTTGAACGGAGTCAGCTCGCCGGTGCCGGTGATCCGCCCCTCCGGAAAAATGCAAACCATTTCACCCTCGTCCAGAGACTGTTGAATGCTTTGGTGCGCGCGCTGCAGCGTATCCGGATCATCCCTCGCCGATGCAATGGGAATTGCTTTCAGCTGGTTGAAGAATGTGCGCAGGATCGGAATCTTGAAGATGCGGTGATCCATTACGAAGCGGATCGGCCGTGGGCTTTCCCCCATGATGACGATCGCATCGACAAAGCTGACGTGGTTGCAGACCAGCACGACCGGACCGGCATCGGGCAACCGGTCCTTACCGGTCGAACGGACGCGGTACAGCACGTGCACGACCACCCACGCAATGAAGCGCAGCAGAAACTCCGGCACCAGCAAGTAGATGTACGCGGCCACCGCGGCATTCATCAGCGCCGCCACCAGAAAGAGTTCTGGAATCGTCAGTCCACTGCCCAGCAGGACCGCGGCGGCGATCGACGCCACGACGATGAACAATGCATTCAGGATGTTGTTCGCGCCCACGATGCGCGCGACGTGAGTCTTCTGCGCGCGGCTTTGAATCAACGCGTACAGCGGCACCGAATACAACCCGGCGAACACCGATAGCAATGCGAGATCGACAACAATGCGCCAGGCGCCGTCAAGCGCGAAAAAATCGGGAACCGTGCCGGACTGGCTTGGAACGAGGCCGCGCGATGCCAGATACAAGTCGAGCGCGAACAAGGTCATGCCGATCGAGCCCAGCGGCACGAGACCGATTTCGACCTTGCTGCCGGACAAACGGTCGGTCAGCAGCGCGCCGATCCCGATGCCGATCGAGAACACGGCGAGCAGCAGCGTGACGACGGTCTCGTTGCCGCCCAGTACATCGCGCGCGAACGGCGCAAGGCCGGTCAGGAAGATGGATCCGAAAAACCACAACCACGAAATACCGAGGATCGAGTTGAACACCGTGCGGTCACGGTGCGCGATCTTTAGATTCGCCCAGGTTTCCGACAACGGGTTCCAGTTAATTTGCAACGCTGAGTCGGCGGCCGGCGAGTGCGGAATAAATTGCGCAGCCGCCCGACCGACGATCGCGAGCAACACAATGGCCGCCGCCACCATCGCCGCACCGCGCTCATCGAAGGTGTTCAGCAACATTCCCGCCGCGATCGTGCCGAGCAGGATCGCGATGAACGTCGCCATTTCGACCAGGCCATTACCGCGCGTGAGCTCGCTCGCATCCAGATGCTGCGGCAAGTATGAATATTTGACAGGGCCAAACACCGTGGCTTGCAGCCCGATAAAGAACATCGCGACATAAATCAACACCGGCCATTGCAGCGTCAGGCCAAGCGCCGCCAACCCCATCACAACGACCTCGGCATCCTTAAGCCGCCGAATCAACCTGGACTTTTCGACCTTGTCGGCGAGCTGCCCACCGGTGGCTGAGAAGAGAACGAAGGGCGCTATGAACAATGCGCCGATCAGAAAGCCCGCGTAGCGCGGATCAACACCGCCCCAGGTGACCGCCGCATACGTTGCCAGCAGCGTGAAGGCGAACTTGAATACGTTGTCGTTGGCAGCGCCAAGAAACTGAACCCAAAAGAGCGGCGCGAACCGCCGCTGGCGCAGCAGCGCAAACGGGCGCAGCACGCTCAAGGCACGATGGACGCGCCAAGCGCATCGCCGGACAAGTACGCGCCTTCGAACCGCGGGCCCTGGCACCAGTCGCCCACCGCGCCGATGCGCGTCTTTGCATCCCACAGGTAGCGCTCGAGTAATGGACGAACCGGCGTTGCATGGGGCCATTGATGAGCGGCGACATACGCCGGACGAAAACCGAAGTTAAAGCGCTCGGCGAGCGCCTGCGCCAGCAGCGACGCCACATCGTCGCTGGGCATGTTCAGATGGGTGACCGTCCAGTCCGGTGTGGCGTGCAACACCCAGCGCTCGGTGCCCGAGTCATCGTGCTCTCGCGCGACCCACGACAGCGCCGCATGGTCGTTTACGAACGCGCCCGCAAAATCGAACCCGCTCGCCACCTGCAGCGTCAACAGTCCGGCCCAACAGGGGCGCCACTCGACCATGCGCAAATGTTGCACCAGTGTTGGAGGAACGCCCGCCAACTGGGCCGCTTGCGAAGACGGCATCGCGAGCACCATCGCGTCGAATCCGCCCGGCGCCGGCGAGCGGTCGGTCTCATCGAGCAATGACCAGCGCGTCCCCGCGTGCAGTACCGATCCGATGCGGGTATCGAGCCGAACATCGAGCCCTTCGGACAGATGCTTCGCAATCGCGATCATTCCAGCAGCGCCGGTGTAGCGCGTCGCCGACGCGGTCTTGTCTTCGGTCGCTGCACCCTCGAGCGCGATGATGCGGCCTGACCAGCGCTTGACCACGCCGGCTTGCAGCCATTGCGCGACCGTGCGCTCGAACGCATGGCTTTGCACCGTGAAGTACTGCGCGCCGTGGTCGAAGTTGCCGAACTCGGTGCGCAACGTGGTCGCACGGCCGCCCGGTCGCCGGCCCTGCTCGAATACGGTCACCTTGGCGCCGCGTGCAGCGAGCATCCGTGCACACGACAGACCGGCGATTCCCGCGCCTATGACGGCGATGCGAAAGTTTTCGGAAAGTCGGCCGGGCTCCGGCTTCGTCAGCGGATCTGTCCCATGCGGCTCCACTTAGGGCCTGTTCACAGGCCCTAGCTGCGGGCTTCTTCGGTCTCGCGGTAGTCGCCGATGTACGCCTTCAGCATCTTGTTCTCGAAGCTTTGTTCTTCGAGCACCGCCTTGGCCACATCGTAAAAAGAAATGACGCCCGCCAGAGTGCGTCCGTCCATTACCGGCAGGTAACGCGCATGCCGCTCCAGCATCAGCCGGCGCACTTCCATGATGTTGGTATCTGAAGTGACCGTCAGCGGCGCCGGGTCCATCGCTGCGCGCGTCGGGATGTCGCCGATCGCGCCGCCGTTGGCATGCAGGCGATTGATCACCTCGCGGAACGTCAACATGCCTGCGAGCTCTCCGAACTCCATCACGACGGCGGACCCGATATCGAGTTCGGCCATCAGATTGACCGCGTCGACGAGCGGCGCGCCAGGCGCAACGGTGTAGAGCGCAGTACCCTTGACGCGGAGTATGTCGGCGACTTTCATGGTTCCTCCTGCCGGAGCGAGCGGTGATGCGAACGATCGTAGCCCCGCGCGCGCGAACGAACAAGCACCGGGTGCGCAGCCGGCGAACAAACGGCGGTACGGGCTACCGCGCCAGGTGCAGTTTCATGCGGTCTACCTCCGCCACCACGGTGGCGCTGACCGACGGCTCCCATACCGAGTGACCCGCGTCGGCCACGACCGTGTATTTCGCGGTCGGCCACGCGCGCGCCAGTTCGTCGGCATTGACGATCGGGCACACCATGTCGTAGCGCGCCTGCACGATCGAGGCCGGCAAGTGACGAACACGATCCAGATTGTTCAGCAATTGATTAGGCTCGAGAAAACACTGGTGCGCAAAGTAGTGCGCCTCCATGCGCGCCAGGCCGAGCGCCTCGTCGGCGAAGTGCCGCACCAGCTCCGGGTTCGGCAGCAACGTCGAGCACGAGCCTTCGTATTCGCTCCACGCGCGCGCAAACGGCAGATACACGCGCGCGTCCCTGTCGAACAGCCGTTTCAGATAGCCCTTCAGCAAGTCCTTGCGCTCGGCCGGCGGCAGCATGTTGGCAAATCGATGCCACGCTTCCGGAAATATCGTACGCAACCCGTAGAGAAACCAGTCGATCTCGCTCTGCCGGCCGAGAAAGATGCCGCGCAGCACGAACCCTGAACACCGATGCGGATGCGCCTGACCGTACGCCAGCCCGAGCGTGCTGCCCCACGAGCCACCAAAGATCAGCCACCGCTCGATGTCCAAGTACGCACGCAGCTTCTCGATGTCAGCTATCAGCTGAACCGTAGTGTTCCCGAATGCTTCACCGACCGGCGTCGAAGCCCCCGCGCCGCGCTGGTCGAAAAGCACGATGCGAAAGAATTCGGGATCGAAAAAACGCCGATGCTCAGGCGAACACCCGCCCCCGGGCCCGCCGTGCACGAAGAGCACCGGCGCGCCGGCCGGATTGCCCGACGTCTCCCAGTACATCGTGTGCACATCGTCGAGCGCGAGCATGCCTTGATCGTAGGGCTCAACGGGCGGGTGAAGAATTGCTCTTGTATCCATAAAATGCGATGGGAGTTTACGCAACGTTGCTGTCACTTCATCGCGGCGCGCAAGCGTTGGGCGGAGCTGGCCTGCCTGGGCGTCGGGCACTAAAGTGCCAACCACTGCGGTACTCGCAACGCCGGCGCAAAAAAGGGCTGAAGCGCTTTTTTGCTTAACAGCCCCGGCGTTGCTCCGTTCCTCGGGTGACGCCCCGAAGGCAGGCCAGCTCCGCCCAACGCTTGCGCTTGAGGCATGCCAGTTGTTTAGGGGAAAGATAAAAAACACCTCGTGCGAGGTGATGTTGCGACAGCAGCGGCTGGCGCAGATGCGCCGCCTTTGAGTCGTCGCCCGAGGAACGGAGCCAAGCCGGGGCTTTTGAGCGAAACAGCGCTTTAGCCCTGTTTCGCGCCGGCTTGGCGAGTACCGCAGTGGTCGGCACTTTAGTGCCCGACGACGTAGGCGGCGCAGTTGGGCCAGTCGCTGCTGTACGATGTGTTGCGTAGCGGCGCGGCTGCGTCAGCCGCTGCTGCACGATGTCTTGCGTAAACTCTTCGCATGACCGTCCGCTATCCTGGATTCGATACGCTCGCGCTGCATGCGGGCCAGCCGCCGGACCCGACCACCGGCAGCCGCGCAGTGCCGATTTATGCGACGGCGTCGTATGTGTTCGAGGATTCTGATCACGCCGCCGGGTTGTTCAACATGGAGCGTGCGGGTCATGTGTACTCGCGCATTTCCAATCCGACCGTCGCTGTGTTTGAAGAGCGCATGGCTGCGCTCGAGAAAGGCGTCGGCGCGATCGCTACGGCCAGCGGGCAGGCGGCGCTGCATCTTGCGATCGTGACGCTGCTGGGTGCGGGCTCCCACATCGTCGCCAGTCGTGCGCTGTATGGCGGGTCGCACAACTTGCTGGGCTTTACCTTGGCGCGCTTTGGTATCGACACGACTTTTGTCGACCCGCGCGATCTGGATGCGTGGCGGTCCGCGGTGCGTCCCAACACCCGATTGCTGTTCGGCGAGACGCTCGGCAACCCGGGGCTGGACGTGCTCGACATTCCGGCGGTTAGCGCCATCGCTCACGACAACGGTCTACCGCTGCTGGTCGATTCGACATTCACTACGCCCTATTTGATGACGCCGTTCGATCACGGCGCCGACCTCGTGTATCACTCGGCGACGAAATTCATCGGCGGTCACGGCGTGGCGATCGGCGGCGTGTTGATCGACGGCGGTACGTTCGACTGGCTGGCGAGCGGTAAATTTTTAACGCTGACGCAGCCGTACGTCGGGTTTCACGGCATGAACTTTGCAGAAGAAAGCACCGTCGCGCCGTTTCTGCTTCGTGCGCGACGTGAAGGGCTGCGCGACTTCGGCGCGTGCATGAGCCCTCATACGGCGTTCTTCCTGTTGCAGGGCCTCGAAACGCTGCCGCTTCGCATGCAGCGACACGTGGACAACACACGCAAGGTCGTCGCGTTTCTTGGCGATCATCCGATGGTCGAAGCGGTCGCGTACCCCGAGTTGCCTTCGCATCCCGACCACGCGTTGGCGCAACGGTTGTTGCCGCGCGGATGCGGTGCGGTGTTCAGCTTCAATCTGAAGGGCTCGCGCAATGCCGGTCGTGCATTCGTCGAGGCGCTACGCGTGTTCTCACACCTCGCTAACGTCGGCGACGCAAAGTCACTGGTGATTCACCCGGCATCGACCACGCATTTCCGCGTTCCCGATCACGAGTTACAAGCCGCCGGCATTACGCAGGGAACGATCCGGCTTTCGGTCGGCCTGGAAGACGCCACCGATTTGATCGATGATCTTCAGCAGGCACTGAAGCGCGCCGCCAGGACTGCGTAACGTCCGGCGGATGGATCTCATTGAAACGCCGCGCCTGTACGCCTACACAGGCGGAAAGACGTTCGATCCCGCCCTGCCGACGATCGTCTTTTTGCACGGCGGCGAGCACGATCACAGTGTGTGGAGCCTGCAGAGTCGCTACATGGCGCATCACGGCTACGGCGTGCTCGCACTCGATCTGCCGGGCCACATGCGCAGTGCCGGGCCTGCGCTGACGACGATCGAGTCAATGGCCGAGCACGTGGCCGCTGCGCTGAAGACGTGCGGTGCCGAGCGCCTGATCGTGGTCGGGCACAGCATGGGGTCCCTGATCGCGCTCGAGTTGGGGGCACTCCTGCGCGACAAAGTACTGGGTGTCGTCCTGATCGCGACGGCTTCTCCGATGCAGGTATCTGACGCACTTCTCGACGCCACCAGGAATTCGCCGGCGCAGGCGATGGAGATGATCAATATCTGGTCGCACAGCGCCTCGCTCGGTGCATTCGATCGCAAACCGTCGAGTCCTGGTCCCGGCTTCTCGAACATATGGAGCAATCTGCGATTGATGCAGCGAGTCGCGCAGCGCAACGGCGCGGACGTTCTGCACGCAGACTTCGCCGCGTGCAGCGCTTACCAGCGCGGCGTGCAAGCCGCGGCCGGACTGACGTGTCCGGTGCAATTCATCCTCGGAGCTTCAGACTCGATGACGCCGGCGCGTGCCGCGCAGCCGCTGATCGACGCGTGCCGGGATGCGGCGGTCTTGATTCTGCCTGGCGCCGGCCATTCGTTGATGGCTGAAAATCCGGACGCCGTGCGTGAGGCTTTGCAGCATTTCGCTGCGCGCGCATTCGGACGCACTGCCGCCTGACGCACACGTGCCGTCGTTTTTTGCCGCGCTCAACGTTGCTGCGATCAATTGGGATACGTACTGGCTCTACCTGCTGACCGAAGCAGCGTTGTCGTTGTCGCCGGGTCCTGCGGTAATGCTGGTGATTGCCTACGGCCTGACGCATGGCGCGCGGCGTTCGCTCTTCGCTGCGCTCGGTGTGCTGACGGCCAACGCGCTTTACTTCACAGTGTCCGCCACCGCGCTCGGTGCCGTGATGGTCGCGTCCAAACCATTTTTCGTCACCGTGAAATGGTTGGGCGCTTTGTATCTTGTTTACATCGGAGTGTCGGCCGTCCTCGGGCGCCCGTCGCCAATCACCACTTCCAATACGTCAGCCCGCGACCGCTCTGCACGCGCGATATATTTTTCGGGCTTGTCGTTGCAGCTCGCCAATCCGAAGACGCTGATCTTTTTCGTCGCGATCCTGCCGCAGTTCGTCGATCCCACGCTGCCGGTCGGCGTGCAAATGATCTGGCTCGCGATCGGATCGATCGTGCCGGAGCTGCTGATCCTGGGGGGCTACGGCTATCTGGCGTCGCGCGTCACGCACCTGGCAGTCGACCCGCGCTACGCCAGGATCACCGATCGGGTTGCCGGTGTGCTGGTAGTCGGAGCTGCCACGCTGGTGCTGACGGTGGCGCCGTCTTGAGCGCTGCGCAAAGAAGCCCTAGATTGCAACTCATGAGCGAAAGTTCGACATCTCCGCGACGATTCGCGACCTTTCGCGAGTTCTATCCTTTTTACCTGTCCGAGCACCGCGACCGCAACTGCCGGCGCATGCATTTCGCGGGCTCATCATTGGCGCTCGCATTGATCGTCGTGGCGATCGTGACGCGCAACCCCTGGTGGCTGCTCGCCGCTGTCCTGTGCGGCTACGGCTTCGCTTGGATCGGCCATTTCTTTTTCGAGAAGAACAAGCCGGCGTCGTTCAAGCAGCCGCTCTTTCATCGGCGACTGGGTTAAGTACCTGAACACTTGGCGCGGCAAGATCCGGCTTTAGCCGCTTACTGCAGCCGCCTGCTTCTGATCGGCAAGTTCTTCCGCGAGCGATGCCTGCAGCCAATCCGACTGAAACCAGCGCGTGCGCAGTGCTCGCAATCCGAGTGCATCGGTCGTCATCAGGCTGTTGGTCGGGTCGACCGCAAAATGCTCGAACAACGGCTTCAGCGTCATCGCATTTTCGTCGCAGGTCAGCATCCAATCGTGCTGCACGCGTCGGCCAGCACGCGGACCCGAGGGATGCAGGGCCAGCCGCCTAACGTATCCCAGTTTCTCCAGCGCCTCGAGCAGCTGCTCGGTCTCATCGGCGGACATGCGAATCTGCCGCGCAAGCTCTACCGTCCGCACCGCCGGGGTCTTGCCCTGCTTCGCCTTCAACAGCGCCTTTAGCAACGCCACCGACGTGATGAACTGATTGCCGGCGAGCATTTCGTCCGAAAAACGGGTCGCACGCAGCCGCGGCAAAGTAGCTGTGATCGCGGCGCCGAACAGGACGACGTACCACGACAAATAAATCCAGATCAGAAACAAAGGCAGAACCGCGAAGGCTCCATAGATAGAACCCGTTGTCCCACGCGCAACGAACTCGCCGAACGA
>JACCSD010000315.1 GCA_013813185.1 Burkholderiaceae bacterium | reverse complement strand
GTCGGCACGATCGACGAGGCGTTCGAAAAAGCGAAGAAGGTGCAGTAAGCGCACAGGACAGGAAGCATCATGGCCACGCTCCACGTCGACGTCGTCTCCGCCGAGGAAAGCATCTTCGCGGGTGACGCCGAGTTCGTCGCCCTGCCCGGCGAAGCGGGCGAGCTCGGCATCTATCCGCGCCACACGCCGCTGATCACTCGCATTCGCCCGGGCGTGGTTCGGATCAAGATGCCCGGCAAAGCCGAAGAAGAACAGGTGTTCGTGGCTGGCGGCATTCTCGAAGTGCAGCCGAACGTCGTCACCGTGCTGGCCGACACTGCCATTCGCGGCCATGACCTCGACGAAGCCAAGGCGCGCGACGCGCTGGCCAAAGCCGAAGAAGCGCGCAAGAACGCCGGCAGCGAGCTCGAAATCGCAAAGGTCGAGGCCGAAATGTCGGCACTCGCAGCGCAGTTGGCTGCGATACGCAAGCTGCGCGGCAAGTAGCGCAGCGCGGATAGCGCTAGCAGAACGCAGTGAACAAGAGGGCAGCCGTGTTGGCAGCCTTTTGTTCTGACGTCTCTACTACCATTGCGCGGAATCATTCGATATGCACCGCCTCCCGTTATTCCTGCTGCTGCCGTTCTTTCAAGCTCACGCGCAAGACAGTGTGCAAGCGCTGGATCGCGTTGTCGTGACGGCGACCCGAACCGAGCGCGCGCCGCTGGATGTGCCGGCGTCGATCGACATCCTCGATCGCGACGAAGTGCGCGATACCCGCCTCAGAGTGAATCTGTCCGAATCGCTCGTACGCGTGCCCGGCCTGGTAATTCTTAACCGGCAAAACTACGCGCAGGACCTGCAGATCTCGGTACGCGGGTTCGGCGCGCGCTCGACCTTCGGCGTGCGCGGAGTGCGCCTATACGTCGACGGCATTCCGGCGACCATGCCCGACGGCCAGGGCCAGGTGTCGCACTTTGCGTTGAACGCCCTCGATCGCATCGAAGTGCTGCGCGGTCCATTTTCTGCCCTGTACGGAAACTCGTCGGGGGGTGTGATTGCGATGACAACGCGGCTCGAGTCGGGTCCCAGCGAGTTTGAGCTCTCCGGCGCAGCCGGCTCGTACGACACGTGGCGCGCCGGGATTAACGTTAGCGGCGGCGCCGCCCCTTATGCCTACGCGCTCGATGCAAGCCGATTCTCCACCGGCGGTTATCGCGATTACAGCAGCGCGCAACGCGATGTCGTCAATCTGCGCGCGGCTGCTCGCGATACGCCGCTCGGGCGCTTGCGTGTGACGTTAAACGCGCTCGACATTCCGGAAGCCGAAGATCCGCTCGGACTTACACGCGCGCAGTGGCAGGAGAATCCGCGTCAGGCGTCGCCGCAAGCGCTGCAGTTCAGGACGCGCAAATCGACCGAGCAGCAGCAACTCGGCGCACAGCTCGCGGGTGATCTTGCGCAACGCTGGACTTACCAGGCGGCTGCGTGGGCCGGGCGTCGCGGCGTTACCCAGTTTCAGGCGATTCCGGTCGCGGTGCAGGCTGCTCCGAATCATCCCGGGGGCATCATCGACCTCGATCGGACCTACGGCGGCGTCGATGCACGGGCGCAGCTTGCGCTCGATGCGGTGACTCTGACGCTGGGCATCGATGTTGAACGGCTCAACGAAGACCGCCGCGGGTTTGAGAATTTCACATTGCAGCCGGTGCGGGTGCTCGGCACGCAGGGCCGGCTGCGCCGCGATGAGCGCAATGTCGTCGAATCGCGCGACGCCTATGCGCAGGCCGAGTCCGACATCGGACGCGGCTGGCGCCTGCTCGGCGGCATCCGCGCCTCGCAAGTCGAGTTTCGCGGCGACGATCGCTTTCTCGCTAACGGCGATGACTCGGGGAGCGCGCGCTACAACGCGATCAATCCAACGGCGGGTGTGGTGTTCAGGCCTTCGTCGTCGAGCAGCATCTATGCGTCGTATGGTCGCGGCTTTGAAACGCCGACGCTGAACGAGCTTGCGTATCGGCCCGACGGCAGCGCCGGTTTCAACACCGCGCTCGAGCCCGCCCGCAGCAATAACTACGAGATCGGCGCGAAAGCGGCGTGGTCGCGCACACTGCGCAGTACGGTCGCAGTGTTCACGGTCGATACCGAAAACGACATCGTCGTCCGCACCAACGCGGGTGGCCGCTCGACGTTTGGTAATGCAGCGGCGACGCGCCGGCGCGGGGTTGAGGCCAGGGTGGGTTGGGACCCGCTTCCGGCGTGGTCGATGTATGGCTCGCTGTCCGCAATCCGTGCCGAGTTCAGCGAGCCGTTTTTGACGTGCACGGCAGCGCCCTGCACGCAGCCGACGATCGTCGTGCCTGCCGGCAATCGTCTGCCGGGAGTGCCGTCCTATACGGCCTACCTCGAGACGAAGTATCGGTTGCGAGAGACCGACATCACGCTCGAAATGCGCGCTCAGTCGAGCCTGACGGTCGACGACCGCGGCACCGACGCTGGTCCCGGCTACGCCGTGTTCAACCTGGCTTTAGCCCGTACGTTTCCCGTCGGGCCGGCGAAATTGCGGGCTTTTCTACGGATCGACAACCTGCTGAATGCGCGATACATCGGGTCGGTGATCGTCAATGAAGCGAACGGGCGCTTTTTCGAGCCGGCTCCGGGGCGTTCGTGGTTGGTCGGGCTCGATGCGAGGCTGTAATGAACCGACTGTTCCGGTCCTGCTTACCGAGCTGTGCACTCATCGCAACGCTGATTCTCGCTGCCTGTGGCGCGCCGGCACCGCCTCCAGCGCCTACCCCTCCGGTTTCGAGCGGCACGCAGCCGGCGCCCATTGTCAGCCCGCCTGTCGAGACCATCGACGTTCGCCCTTCGGCGCCGCCGGCGACACCTAATGTGCGGCTGGCGGCACTCGATCCGGCTCTTGAGGATTGGAAGCGCACCGCCGCGGAAAAGGTATACGCAGTCAATCGTCCTCAGCTATTCGACGGCCGCCCGGAGCATCTGTTGCGAGCGGTCATCGTGGTCGAAGTCACGGTCGACCGCGAAGGCCGCGTGACGCGCTCCAAGATCCTGCGTTCGCCGGGGATCGCGTCGCTCGATAGCGCTGCGCTCGGTTCTCTGAAGGCAGCTTCGCCGTTGCCGGCGCCGCCTTCGAAATTGGTCGCCCGAGGGCAGCTCGTATTTTCCGAAACGTGGCTGTTCCGCAAAGACGGTCGCTTTCAGCTGCGCAGCCTGGCGCTGGCGCAGGAGTAGCAAGCGTCACCGAAGTGGCAGATCGGTGCGCATCCCCCCTTTTCGCTGCGCGAACAGTCAGCTAGCGGTTTGACTGTGTCAACCTGCGCCCTGGCAGGGCGTTAGCTGCGGCAGAGCCACCGGGCCTGCCCTTTTCGGCTCGGCTAATGGCTCACTGCATTTGACTGAATCGAGCCAATTATTCCTAACCACATTCCAGGACCCCTTATGAAAAAGCTCCTTGCCGCCTTGATCACTTCCGCCTTTGCGACCGTCGCATTCGCGCAAGACAAGATGATGAAAGACGAGAAAAAGAAAGTCGAAGCTACCAAGCCCTACGGAAACACGCCCGCGGAAAATAAAGCACCTGCCGCTGCGACCAAGGATGCCGCCCCGGCAAAGGACGCAATGACCAAAGACGCGCCGATGGCCAAGGATATGAAAAAAGACACGAAGGCCATGACAGCGGAAGGGAAGAAAACCGCGAAACCGGAGAAAAGCAAAATGCGCGCTGACAAACAAAAAGAAGAAATGAAGCAGGACGTTAAAAAGCAGTAATTGATAGTCCGATTTTGATGATCGAGCAGGCCGATGTGCCTGCTCTTTTTTTGCCCGCTGTGTTCCAATAAGTTGTGAGACCAGAAAACGATACCTTGCTGCGCGCGTTGTT
>JACCSD010000210.1 GCA_013813185.1 Burkholderiaceae bacterium | reverse complement strand
GAACCCGCTGTTCTCAGCCATGGTCCAACCGCGTCCATTGGCGGTCCGGTACAGCGTGTGTTCGATGAACGGGACATGGACATCGACCGCCGTCGCGCGACCCGCCAAGACCACTTCGAGCTGACTGCGCACGTCGACCAACACGATCTTCTGGGCCATGTCGCTTTTCAATCGGTACGCACTGAGCGCATCCACGTACAGCCCCAGCGACGTGCGATCGGATGCCGGCACGCGGTCCTCGGCAATCAGAGCGGCTTGCAGATCGAAGACGCTCGCGCGCGCCACCTTGTCCCCGTCGCAGGTGGCGTACGACGCCACGTCGACCGCACGCAGCGGACACGCTTCGTCTGCCACCACCTGGGCGCCTGCGACTCCACCGCCTAGCGCGAGCAGCACTGTTAGCGCTGCGCGTATGGGCCTCTTATCCATGGTCAATCACTCCCGATAGGCTGCCCAGTTCGTCGTCGACTGCGCGCACTGCCGAGCCGGCTGCAGCTTCCGGCTGAACGTGCTCGAATCCCTGCAGAGCCGGCAATGCATACAGCTGCATCTCACTGAGCGAAGCGTCGACGAGTGCGCGATCGGAAACACTCGACGGCAATGAAGCCACGACCATAAAGCCAATGGCCCCGACGATCGCTGATCCGATCGCGGCGCGCGCGATGCGCGCCAGACGCACGTACTGTTGAACTTCATCGGATTGAAACTGCCGATTGTTGAAATCGACTCGCATGACATGCTCCTGTTGTAACGGCGGAAGTGCCGTGCGCGCATCGTGCGTCGCACGGGACCAGCGCGCCATTGAACAGGCGTCGTAGTCGAGCTGTTAAATCGGCCTAGTACCGAACAATCAGCATCGCGGTTGCGACTTTTTCACACCTCAGAAGGCGATGATCAGCGGCAGGCTGCGCGCGATGATGTCGCCCGGCGTGCGAATCAACACCCCGGCATCGAAACATTCGACCAGCGCTTCGTAGGCGCGCAGCCCCGACTTCCTGTGCGGATTCGAGTTCAATCCCCGCGCTGAGCCCCAGATTGCGCACATCCGAACGGCATCCAACAATGCTCGAGAGAAACGTGGGTGGCGGTGGGGTTTTCGAGTTATCGGGATGTCCGGCCTAGCTTGCCAAGATGCTAAATGAGCCGGAACGACGCGAAGAACGTATCGAGCGCGTCCGGAGAAATCTCGCCGTCGGCGCCCAGCGCGACGACCTGGAAGAACCGATCATCGACAATGAACAACCGCGCGACAAGCTGCACTGCGCGCCCACCGGGATCACGCCCCGCCGCCTCGATCGCTTCGGCCGCCAAAACTTTGCGCGAATCGCTCACGGGTACCGATAACGTTGCCGCCGAGCTTTGGGTGATGTTGCCGTTGACGTTGCGCACCAGCGCATCGCGCAGATGCCTGATTGTTCGTTGCCGGGCCGACGGCTCGGCGCTCAATCCGGCCGGCAATGAAGCTGCGCCGACCGCGAACAGCGTGGCGCCGACCCCGGTCGACGTCATCGACATCTGCACGGTGGCATCGGGCAGCTTGATTTCGCGGCTGACCGTCTGCGGGCGGCCGGGAAGCACGACGGTAAAGCCATCGGGCGAGCGAAATTCGCGCCAGTTAAAGGTGGGGTTGCAAGCCGCACCCCCCGCTACGATGCCCAACGCAAAACACGCCGTCAGGAACCGGCGGCGCGTGGATCTAGCGCGATTTGCTGGTGCCGCTGCTGGTGCGTGCGGGCGCGGCATGGGCGCGCGTGACCGGCGCGGCTTTTTTTACCCGGCCGGGCCGCTTCTTGCCGTGACTACCGTTGTATATCTTGCCGCGCCGCGTTCTGAGATCGCCTTTGCCCATCGACTTGCTCCGCCATCATGTTGGATCAAGCCAGTATAGAGGGCCTCTTACAATGCCGGCTTCCTGAAAGATCGGCGCCCGGAGATCGACGCCAGAGATCGACCCCATGCCACTTGTCATTTTTCGTTCCAAAGCTGCAGCCGACATTACGATGTTCGCCGAGAATGCGCGCCGCATCTTCGAGATCATCGGCCGGCCCGAATCTGCGCGCGGCGTGATCACCGCCGAACAGGTGCCCGACGCACTGCAGCGGCTGACCGAAGCCGTCGCGCAGGAAAAGGCGCAGCAAAAAGAAGCTTCGGCCGACACCGGCAACGACGAGCCGGAGAGCAAGCCCACCCAGGCGCGGGGGGTCACGTTCAGCCAACGCGCCTTTCCATTGATTGAAATGCTGCGTGCGGCACAGAAGAAAAACGCCCATGTCTCGTGGGGTACCTAGGGCCTGTTATCGGTCCTAGTCAAGATCACGCGCTTGCGGAGCGGCCATCGGCCGAGCCGCCCATAGAATCGCGCTCCATGGCCGCTACCGCGCCGCGCGCGCACCCTTTCAAGCTCGATCAAGTACGACCATGGGCGATCGTTGCGATCGCGGCCGCCCTGACGGTCAGCGCAGTCCTTGTTGAGTTGCGCTCGATGACGGTCGAAGACGAGGTGCGCCGGCACTACGAAGAAGCGCTGGCGGTATCGGAAGTCGCTTTTGAAGGCCAAAGGTTCGGAGCCGAATTGCGTGCGTTGCAAACGCGTGCCGCGCGCAGCGTTGACGCCGCACGCCAGTCGGAGCAAGCGAATCGGGCCTCGCGTTACTGGCTGTTGGCGCTCGTCGCCGTCACGGTCGTGCTCGGCGTGCTGTCGGTACTGCTCGCGTTGCGCACATTGAAAGCAAACCGTGCGCTGCTCGATCGAATGCAACAGCTTGCTCGCGAGGACGCGCTGACCGGCGCGGTCAATCGACGTGGACTCAATGAAGTGGTTCCAATCGAGTTTGCGCGGGCGCAGCGCAGCGGTGCACCTTTGACGCTCGTGATGATCGATCTAGATCACTTCAAGCGCTACAACGACCGGCGCGGGCATCCCGCCGGCGACGCCGTGTTGC
>JACCSD010000284.1 GCA_013813185.1 Burkholderiaceae bacterium | reverse complement strand
TCGTTGCGCGCCGAGATCGACGGCTTGCGCGCCCGGCAGCGCGCGGTCGAGGACCTGCAGGCAGACCGCAATCTGCCCGTCTACCTGATCGATGAAGTTGCGAAGCAGGTGCCGGAGGGTATCTATCTGCGCGGCATCAAGCAGGAGGATCGCCGGGTTAACGTCAGTGGCTGGGCGGCATCGAATGAGCGCGTGTCGGAGTTTCTGCGCAATCTGCAGAACAACTCACGGGTTCTTGAGCGGCCCGAGTTGATCGAGATCAAGGTCGCCGGCGCGGGACCGCAGGGAATCAATCGCCGTGTGTTTGAGTTTTCGCTGAATTTTTCGCTAAAGCAGACACCAGAGCGTGCGCTTATGCAGGCTGCGCAACCGGGCGGGAAGCCGGCGCTGGTGCCGACGACGCCTGCGCCGACGGCGGTGCAAACAGCGCCGAGCATTACGTCGTCGTCGGCGCCTACAAAGAACTAGTCGTAGAACGAGGAATCGATGGCAACCGGTCGTAGTCTCGCATCACAGTTTCAGGGCTTGAACCTGGATAACGTCGGCGCATGGCCGCCGGCTCCGCGCATCACGATGTGGCTCTTCGTGATCGCGATTTGCGCGGTGGGCGGCTGGTTCGGGTTGTGGAGCGGCCAAAAGGAGCAGCTCGAGCAGTTGCAAGCAGAAGAGCAAAAGCTCAAAGATGAGTACAAGGGAAAGCTGCAGCAGGCCATCAATCTCGAAGAGTTACGCAAGCAGCGCGAACAAGTCAGCCAATACGTGTTGACACTCGAAAAGCAGTTGCCGAGTAAATCGGAAATGGATGCGCTGCTGTCAGACATCAATCAGGCAGGCGTTGGGCGTGGGCTTGACTTTGAATTATTCCGGCCCGGGCAGACCAACGTACGTGAGTACTACGCCGAGTTGCCGATCGCGGTCAAAGTCTCGGGCAAGTACCATGATCTCGGCGCGTTCGCGAGCGATATCGCAAACCTGCCTCGAATCGTTACGCTGAACAACGTCAACGTGCAGAGCGGAAAGGGCGGCAGTCTGACGTTTGACGCGACGGCGAAAACATATCGGTACCTCGACCCGGAAGAGATCGCCGCGCAGCGTGCTGCGAAGGCAAAATTAGAAAAGAAAGGGCCTGGCAAGTGAGAGCCTCGACGATTTCACTCCGTGTTGGCGCGCTGGCGTCGCTGACGATCGCGCTCGCCGGTTGCAGTGGCGGCAATGAAGGGGAATTGCGGACCTGGATGGACGATACCCGCAAGACGATGCGGCCTACGACGCAGCCCGTGCCCGAGCCTAAACAGTTCACACCTTTCAGTTATGAAGCCAAGGCGCTGATCGATCCGTTCGATCCCCAGAAAATGATTCTGGCCGCCGCGCGGCAAGCGCAGTCACGGTCGAGCACGAGCTCGATCAGACCCGATCTGGATCGTCGCCGTGAAATGCTCGAAGGATATCCGTTGGACCAGCTGAAGATGGTCGGCACGCTGCGGCAGGCAGGCAATCAGGTGGCGTTGATCGATGCCGCTGGGCAGACTTTTATGGTCCGTCGTGGCAACTATGTCGGACAGAATTTCGGACTGGTCACCAGCATTTCTGAAACCGAAGTCGATTTGAAAGAAATTGTCCAAGACGCTGCGGGCGAGTGGATCGAACGGCCTACGAAGTTGGAATTGCAGGAAGCCGCCCAGAAGTTAGCCGGGCAACAAGGGAGTAAGCGATGAGTGTCTCTGTGCAGAAGGTGGCCGTGTGCTTGTCGCGACTGGCGGCGGGGCTTGGCGTGATAGCAACGGTGGGCATAGCGTCAGCCCAAGCCCCGGCTGGTGATCCTGGCAATGCGATCGAGCGCGTCGACGCTATCCAGACGAGCACCGGCGTAGTGGTCAGTATTGAAATGAAAAATGCGCCAGCGGGAATTCCAGCAAGTTTTTCGGTAGCTAATCCGGCGCGAGTAGCGCTCGATATGCCATCGACAGTCAATGGCCTTGGCAAGAACATGGTTGAACTTAACCAAGGTGACGTGCGCTCGGTCAACGTCGTGCAATCAGCCGGCCGTTCGCGCGTAGTTTTAAATCTAAAGCGGCCGTTGACGCACGCTGTGTCGATTGATGGCAAGCGCGTTTTGGTCGCGCTGGGGGGCGCCGCGGACACTAGTACTTTCCGCGCGCCGCCGGGCGCAGCGACAACAGCCATGGCTCAAGCGTCACCGTCGGCCACGGCACCAGCGACAGCGGGACCGTCGGCATTTACCGGCAGCCGCACTCTGCGCGGAATCGATTTTCGCCGCGGTGCCGAGAGCGAGGGCCGCGTGGTCGTCGATCTTTCCGACCCGAATACCAATGTCGATATTCGGCAACAGGGAAACAGCGTTATCGTCGATTTCCAAAACACGACGCTGCCCGACACGCTCAAGCGCCGCCTCGACGTATCGGACTTCGCGACGCCGGTGGCACAGGTCACCGCTAGCCAGCAGGGAAACAACGCGCGCCTGGTCGTTGAACCGCGAGGTGTTTGGGAACACAACGCATACCAGAGCGATACGCGTTTCGTGCTGGAGGTGCGGCCCGTACGAGAAGATCCGACGCGCCTGTTTCAAGGCACGCGCCAGGGCTATCAAGGCGAGCGCCTGTCGCTTAACTTTCAGAACGTCGACGTGCGTTCGCTATTGCAGGTGATCGCCGACTTCACGAATCTGAACATCATCACCAGCGATTCGGTCGGCGGCACGATTACTTTACGGTTAAAGGATGTCCCGTGGGACCAGGCGCTTGACATCATTCTGCAGAGCAAGGGCCTGGACATGCGCAAGAATGGCAACGTCGTGCTGGTGGCGCCGCGTGACGAGATTGCCGCTAAGGAAAAGCTCGAGCTCGAGGCGCGCAACCAGATCGCCGATCTGGAGCCCCTTCGTTCGGAAGCCTTTGTTGTCAATTACCAGAAGGCCGAGGACGTACGAAAACTGCTCAGTGACGACAAGCAGCGTTTGATTTCCAAGCGCGGCAGCGTGGCAGTGGACCCGCGCACCAATCAGATCTTCGTGCAGGACACCACCGCGCGTCTGGAGGACGTTCGCAGGCTGTTGCAACGGATCGATATTCCGGTACCGCAGGTTCTGATCGAAGCGCGGATCGTCGAGGCCGATGATCGATTTAGCCGCAATCTGGGGGTTCGTTTCGGCTATGGGCGCGTGACAAATGAAGTCGCGGTCGGGGGAAGCAATTCACTTCCGTCATTGCCCGGCGCTACAGGCGGAACAGTAGGCACCGGGGGAGTGAGCGTTATCAACTCGAACAATGTCAATCTACCTGCAGCTGGCATCGGCGGATTCAACCCCGGCTCGTTCAACCTGACGCTGTTCAATAGCAGCTTGACGCGCCTGATTAACCTGGAACTCAATGCGCTCGAGGCCGATGGGCGAGGCAAGATCATCTCGAGTCCGCGCGTTGTGACGGCAGACAAGGTCAAGGCAACGATCGAACAAGGCACCGAGATTCCCTATCAGCAGGCCACGTCGAGCGGTGCAACTTCGGTCGCATTCCGCAAGGCTGTGCTAAAGCTTGAAGTTACGCCGCAGATCACACCTGAGGGAGCGATTTTCCTCGATGTTAAGGTCAACAAGGACAGTCGTGGTGTCGAGACCACGGCCGGCCCTGCAATCGATACAAAGAATGTTCAGACGCAGGTGTTGGTAGAAAATGGCGGCACCGTTGTGCTGGGTGGAATCTACGAGCAGCAGG
>JACCSD010000276.1 GCA_013813185.1 Burkholderiaceae bacterium | reverse complement strand
CATGCTCTGGATGTGCGCGTGCACATACTCGATCGGGTCCTCGATCGTGATGATGTGCCCGTTGCTGTTTTCGTTACGGTATCCGACCATCGCGGCCAGCGTCGTCGATTTTCCGGAGCCCGTCGCCCCAACCACCAGCACGATGCCGCGTTTTGCCATCGCCAATTCGTTGATAATGGCCGGCATGTTCAATTCGTCGCTGGTCGGAATGTGATCCGCGATCGTGCGGAAGACGATGCCGACCTTGCCCTGCTGAATGAACGACGAGACACGGAAGCGCCCGATGCTGGTCGGGTTGATGGCGAAGTTGCATTCCTTGGTCTTCTCGAACTCGGCGGCCTGCCGATCGTTCATGATCGCGCGCACCAGCTCGCTGGTGTGCTGCCCCGTCAATGGCTGATTCGATACCGGCAGCACGCGGCCGTCAATCTTGAATGCCGGCGGAAACTCAGCCGTTAAAAACAGGTCCGAACCCTTCTTGCTGAGCAGCAGCCGCAGCAGATCGTGGACGAACCGGGTTGCCTGATCGCGTTCCATGAGTTCTCGCTTTAGCCTGCGAACGATTCGGGAGTCTTGGCGTACTGTCGCGCTTCGGCGACGGTAATTACGTTGCGGCGAACCAGCTCGGTCATGCAGTGGTCGAGCGTCTGCATGCCGAACTGGCTGCCGGTCTGAATCATCGAATACATCTGCGCAATCTTGTTCTCGCGAATCAGGTTGCGAATGGCAGGGGTGCCCACCATGATCTCGTGCGCGGCCACACGGCCGCTGCCGTCCTTCAGCTTCAACAGGGTCTGCGAAATCACGGCGACCACCGATTCCGACAACATCGCGCGCACCATTTCTTTCTCGGCCGCCGGAAACACGTCAACTACGCGATCGATCGTCTTGGCCGCCGACGATGTGTGCAACGTGCCAAACACCAGGTGGCCGGTCTCGGCCGCGGTCAGCGCCAGCCGAATCGTTTCCAGATCGCGCAGCTCACCGACCAGCACGATGTCAGGATCCTCACGCAGCGCGGAACGCAACGCATTGGCAAACGACAGGGTATGCGGGCCAACTTCCCGCTGGTTAATCACCGACTTGCGCGACTCATGCACGAACTCGATCGGATCCTCGATCGTCAGGATGTGGCCGTACAAGTTGTTGTTGACGTGGTCGACCATCGCCGCCAGCGTGGTCGACTTACCCGAGCCGGTCGGCCCGGTGACCAGCACCAGGCCGCGCGGCCGGCCCGAGAACTCGGCAAATACACGCGGCGCCTGCAATTCCTCAAGCGACAGCACGCGGGAAGGAATGGTCCGCAGCACCGCCGCGGCGCCGCGATCCTGGTTGAACGCATTGACACGGAAGCGAGCCAGCCCCGGCAGGTCGAACGAAAAGTCGGTCTCCAGATTCTCGTCGTACTGCTTGCGCTGGGCATCGTTCATGATGTCGTAGATCATGCCGTGCACGTCCTTGTGCTCAAGCGGCGGCAGATTGATGCGGCGCACGTCCCCGTGCACGCGGATCATTGGCGGCAATCCGGCTGACAGGTGCAGGTCCGATGCCTTGTTTTTGACGGAAAATGCGAGCAGTTCTGAGATGTCCATGGCGGGCGGTGGTGGCCTCGGCTAAAGTCTTTGAGTCTGCGAGTCGGCTGCTTCTTAGCCCCCTCAAGGCGCGAAGCGTAACGCGCGCAGTGATTCCGGTGTTCCCGTAAAAAAGCTAGAAATAGCTTGAAAACACAAGCCTCTAGGCCCGTTTGCTCGAGACAATGTTGAGTGTGCCTACTTTGCCGGCGAACTTGCAAGCCAATTTGGATGCATTGCACGAGCGCATTACCAAGGCTGCGCGAGCCGCAGGCCGGGATCCATCATCCGTGCGGCTGCTGGCGGTCAGCAAGGCATTCGGAGCCGACGCGATCCTGAGTGCAGCGGCAGCGGGGCAGCGCGCATTTGGCGAGAATTACGTGCAGGAGGCGGCGGCCAAGATTCTCGGCATCCGGGCGCTGCGGCCGGACCTCGCGTTCGAGTGGCATTTCATCGGGCCGATCCAGAGCAACAAGACCCGCGCGATCGCCGAGCGCTTTAACTGGGTCCAATCGGTCGATCGTTTAAAAACCGCGGAACGTCTGGCCGAACAGCGGCCGGCGAACCTGCCGCTGCTCAACGTGCTGCTGCAGGTCAACGTCAGCGGCGAGGCGAGCAAGTCCGGCGCCGCGCCCGATGAGCTCAGCCAACTCGCGATCGCCGTTGAGCGGCTGCCGCGCCTGCGCCTGCGCGGGCTGATGGCGATCCCCGCGCCGCAGGCCGACGTCGCGCAACAACGGATCGTGTTCGCGCGCACCAACGCGTTGTTCCGGCAACTGCGCGAAGACGGATTGAATGTCGATGTTTTGTCGATGGGAATGTCGGACGACCTCGACGCGGCCATCGCCGAGGGCTCGACCATGGTTCGCGTCGGCACTGCGATCTTCGGCGCGCG
>JACCSD010000206.1 GCA_013813185.1 Burkholderiaceae bacterium | reverse complement strand
GACGACGTGCCTCTTCTTCGATCGGTTTGCGCCAGTCGAACGCGAACTCGATCACCTCGTGCGTCTTCGCCAGGTATTCGGAAATGTCTTCGTAGCTCGAGCCGATCGGCCCATCGGGCTCGACGCCATCGGGTTTGCCGGGGGTGTAGTCGAGGCGTTTCAGGCCGTTGATCAGGCGCCAGCCGAGCCAGATTCGTTTTCCACCGACCTTCAGGTGGCTGCCCAAAATTCCCGGCAGTACGAACACGGCGGGCCTGTCGCTCGCGGGCGTGTCGCCGCCGCGCATGCGGCCGCGTACACCGGTAGCGGACTCGCCCGACCACGACAGCGGCCCGATGACGCGGAAACCCGCGGGACTGTCCTGCGTCACCGCGTTGACGATCGCCTCGGCCGTGCGCTCGTTGGTGAAGTAGTTGAAGTGCGAAACCTTGCCGCCCTGATCGAGCACGAAGGTGGCACCCGCCGCGCGCGGCGCGCCGCCGTACATCGAGCGCGTCTGCACCACCAGATCGTTGTCGGTCCAGTAAAACGCGTCGGCGAGCAGTGTTTTCAGCCACGACGTGACCGAGTCGCCTTCGATGTCGCCGGCGACCACGCGCAACTCGCCCGGGATCGCCTCGTCCACCGCGTGCAGCCAGCGGATCAGCGGGCTGTCGGGGATCTGCGCCGCAAGGCCCGGAATCTTCTCCGGGTCGGCGCGGCGCTGCGCGACTTCACCGAGAAACTCCACCAGCACCGGCGCGACCGGGATGGCCGCCAGCTCGAGCGTCCACTTGAACACCGACAGGTAGGCGTCGAGCCGCTTGGACGCGAGCAGAGTGCCGCGCGCCGGGCACGCCACGCGCACGACGCGTTCGATCTTGATGCCGCGTGCTTTCACTTCGTCAAAAAGCGATTTCAGCGCCTCGCGCTGCGCCTTGTACTCAGCGGCCTTGAAGAACGCCGCGTCTTCCGACGTCAACTTCGGGTTCGCGCACACACGCGCCAGCACTTCCGCGACCAGCCCGCCGCGCGAATGAGTGACCAGATGCAGACGCGCCCCCTTGGGGCACGCGCGCGCCAGCGCCAGTGCGTTTTCGATCGGGCTCACGCCCAGCGTCGGATGGTCCAGTCCGTACACGCGGCCGGCGTACTTGGTGAACAGAGAGCGTACGTGCTGCGGGTGCAATGACCACAGCTTGCCGAACGATCCGCTGGTGGTTGAGAACGTGCCGTGAATGAATACGAGCAATGGCCCGCCATCGGGCGTCGCCGGTAGTTGCGCGAGTGGTGTGCCGGTGCCTTTCAGCGGCGGCAGCGACTCGGGTACGAGTGCATAGAGGCCAGCGCTGACCTGACCGTCAACGCGCTCCACCGCTTTCTTCACGACGAAATCCGCTGCACCGCTCTTGCTGACCCCGGTGACGACCTCGATCGCCGACAGCAGCACGTCGCCGAGAAAGCCGCGTGTCGCTCCGCGCGTGGCGGCCGCTTGCTCGAGTCCGCGCCATTGCAGTTGCGCGGGCACCCTGACCTCGTTCGGCTCGGGCTGATCGGCGCCACCGCGCCCGCGGCTGCGCTTGATCGCGCCTTGCTGCGCGAGCATCAGGTCGCGCGCGGTTTCAGGGTGCAAGGTCAGCGCCGGGCCGCCGGCGATGTGCAGCACCACCACATCCTCTCCCGGCACTGCGCTGACGCGCACCTCATCGCCTGCGCCGCGCTGCGCACCGACCCGCACCGATTGCTTGAGAACGCCATGCAATAGCCCGGCCGGCAAAGGCGCGGGCGCCGCGCCGCGCGTCGCGCCGACCGGCTGCGCCTGGCCCGGCACGATGAAGACAATGGGCTGTACAGCGGTGGTTGCCATAGCGTCGGTTCCTGGTGCTTCAGCGGCGTGTGCGCCGCGCCAAGCGCTTGCGCGCCGAAGTTGCTTTCTTCTTTGGTTTCTTTGCCGGCGCGCTACGCGCCGAGACTGTTTGCTTCTTCTTCGTGTTGTGCGCTGAGATTGTCTCCTTCCGGACGCTGCGCGCGGCGCTCTTCTTCACAGCGCTGCGTGCTCGCGTCGCGGCCGGCGCCACATCGCGGGTGCGACCCAGCGCGCGGCTGGCAATCGCCTCAAGCGGAAATGCGGGGCCCGGATCCTGCTTACGGCCGCGCGCAATGTCCTCGTGGCCCAGCACAGCCTCGAGCCCGTAGTGCTCGACCAGCAGCTCGGCCAATTCAAGCGCGCGCTCGATCTGCACTTCGGTGTACGCATGCCATGGTCGCGTGCCGCCGCCATGTTTATGCTCGGCGAGCACGACATCGCCGGCCCCATATTCCTGGCCAAACCAGGCGATGAATCTGTCGCCGACGCGACTCAAGGCACCGGCGTTGTCGAGCTCGATACCGACCGATGCGCGGTTCAGCCCGACCCGTCCGTTCCACTGGCTCACCCCGGCGTGCCAGGCCACGACGTTGAACGGCGCAAGTTGCACGATGCGCCCATCGCGCGCCAGCACCAGATGCGCTGACGCGTTGCCCTGCGGCTTGCGCGTGCACAGCGATTCGACCGAACTTTCGGCCGAGCGGCCGGCTGTGTAGTGGAACACGAGATAGCGCGCCTTCAGATCGCCGCCGCAATTCGGCGTCGCGCGATAACTGATGCCGTCGCCGACCAGCCGGTGATTTTCGATGCGCAGCACGCGCGTGCTCAGACCGTGAACGGCCGCTGGGCGACGAAGGCAGATACGTTGCCCAGCAGGTACAGATTTGGGGTCTGCGCTGCCGACATGCCGGCGCGGATTGCGGCATGGAAGCTCGCATAGTTGCCTTGATAGGCGCCGAGATTCCAGACCTGCAGCAGGCGCCCCGTGAAAGCACCGTTCTGGTCGCCGTCCATCGAGGTCTGGTTGTCCTGGCACCCCGAGATAAGGATCACCGCTGCTTTGAATTTGCGCACGATGGCGCTGATGCGGCCGCTGCTGACGCTGAGGTTCGACAGCACCGCATCCGGGTCAGCGACGCTTGCCTTCCCGGCGGTCTTGGCGATGTCATTCTGCAGCTTGTCGTAGAACGATTGGTGCTGCGCATAGACGCGCCGGCCGACCTCGATCGGCATCATCTTCGAGCGCCCCGTGCTCAGCACAATGTCCGTCATCGGCGGGCGGGCGCGCGTGACGGTGCCGGAATGACAACTGTCCGACAGCACGAGGATGCGCACGCCGGCTGCGAAGCGACTCAGCTCGAAATACAACTCGTCGTCGATCAGCTGGCCGTCGTACAGACACCAGGTCTCGTCCTGCTTGTCGGCCTCGTCGCCGGTCACATCGGGCACCTGCCCGCCGTGACCCGAGTACGTCAGAAAGAAGAGATCGCCCGCACGCAGCGACTTGGCAGCACCGCGGATGCCTGCCAGCGTGTTGGCACGCGTGCACTTCTTTGTCAGCAGCACGCCGGCCTGGAGGCCCTGCGCGCGCGCCAGCGTCGCCATGTCGTTCGCATCGAATTCGCACGACGCGAGCGGGCCGGTCCATCCGCCATAGTCAGAAGCGTTGACCGTGTTCAGACCGATATGCAACGACAGTGCGCGCGCTTTGCTCGCTGAAGCTTTGCGTCGCTTTTTCTCTGCCATCGGGTTCTCCGCGCGCGTAACGGAGCCCGATGATCGCGATAATCGAACGCGGCGGCAACCGCTTTGATCGGCCACTGGCCGTGAAAAATCGACGCGATGTTTCTTGACAAGCGCAGTTACCATCGTCGCCATGTTCGGGCCTCGCCTGTTCGTCAGCTATCGCCGCGCCGATTCCGAAGACAGCGCCGGCCGCTTGTTCGAAGCGCTGAAAGCCCGTTTCGGCGAGCGCGTGTTCCTCGACACGTCGAGCATTCCGTACGGCGAAGATTTTCGGCG
>JACCSD010000123.1 GCA_013813185.1 Burkholderiaceae bacterium | reverse complement strand
CCAAGTCGCCTCCGGTGGTCATCGAAACCGATTTGCTACGTGCCTCGATCGACCCGCTGGGAGCCGTCGTTTCGCGAGTGGAGTTGCTCAAGCACCCGACCGCGCCCGACTGGACGGCCAGCGGACTGATCGGCCTGGTGACGGGCAAGCGGCACGATCCGAACGCCACGACGGTGCTGCTCGATGTCGGTCCGAATCGCGTTTATGTCGCGCAAAGCGGAATCGTGGGCGGCGAGTTTCCGAATCATCGAACGCCATTTAAAGCGCTCGATGGACCCGGTGCGCTCAAGCCCGGGCAGGATCAAATCGACGTCCGCTTCAGCGCCGAAAGCGGCGGCGTGCGCGTCATCAAGACGTATACGTTCCATCGTGGGCGTTACGACGCCGACGTCAAGCACGAGATCATCAACCTCACCGACAAATCGCTATCGCCTTCGGTGTACCTGCAGCTCACGCGGGATGGCAACAAGCCCGATGGTGAGTCGGCGCTGTACTACGTGTACACCGGGCCTGCGATCTACACGGAGCAGGACAAGTTTCGCAAGATCGAGTTTTCGGAGATCGAGAAGAACAAGGTCCAGTTGCCCAAGGCCGCCGATAACGGCTGGATCGGAATGATTCAGCATTATTTCGTTTCGGCCTGGGTGCCGCCCGCTGGCGCGACTCGCGAGTACCAGACCCGCACCGGCGAAAAAAATCTGTATTCGATCAGCAGCATCATCGCGCTGCCCACGCTGGCGCCGAATGCCACGACGACCTCGCAGTCGACCCTGTATGTGGGCCCGCAGGATCAGGAAGCGCTGGAGAAAATCGCGCCGGGCCTGGACCTGGTGGTCGACTATGGCTGGCTGACGGTTCTGGCGAAGCCGATTTACGTGCTGCTCGCGTTTCTGCACGGCATCGTCGGCAACTGGGGCTGGGCGATCGTGCTGCTCACGGTGCTGATCAAGGGGGTGTTTTATCCGCTGTCGGCGGCGAGCTACAAGTCGATGGCCAAGATGAAGGAAGTGTCGCCGCGGCTGATGAAGCTGCGCGAACAGTACGGCGACGACAAGCAGAAGATGAACGTCGCGATGATGGAGCTGTACAAGACCGAGAAGATCAATCCGCTTGGCGGCTGCCTGCCGATCCTGGTGCAGATCCCCGTGTTCATCTCGCTCTACTGGGTGCTGCTGGCGAGTGTCGAGATGCGCAATGCGCCATGGATCCTGTGGGTCAAAGATCTCGCCACGCCGGACGCGTGGTTCATTTTGCCGCTGCTGATGATGGCGACGATGTGGATCCAGTACAAATTGAATCCGGTTCCGCCCGACCCGGTGCAGGCGCGCGTGATGATGCTGATGCCGCTGATTTTCGGCGTGATGTTCTTCTTCTTTCCGGCGGGCTTGGTGCTGTACTGGCTGACCAACAACGTCCTGTCGATCGCACAGCAGTGGTACGTGACGAAGAAGATCGCAAACGAGAAGCGGCCGGGCTAGGCGTCGTCGCCTCGGCGACGCCGAAGCAGCAGAAACAGTGGCCACAGCCAGATGCTCGCGGCCCATAGCAATACTCGGCCGATCGACAATCGCCCCGCCTCGCCACGGTGGGCGATCACGAATACCACCGCGGCACCGAGCAATACCCACAACACGAAACCGGTGTAAACGAGCGCACGCGTTTCATACGCGCCCTCCATATGGCCGGCCACCATCGCAGCGACCATGACAGACAGCACAAACGCGATAAGGACGGCGGCCAGTGGCGCGCCGAGGCGAGTCAACGGATCATCTTCGGGCATTGCAGCATTTTGCGCCGACGGTGGCGACCGTAAACTTGCGCTCGATGGTCAACACCGCGGCGGCTGATCCGATCGTTGCGATTGCCACCGGGCCGGGCCGCGGCGGTATCGGAATCGTTCGCATTTCCGGCGTGGCTATCGCGCCGATCATGGAAGCCGTCCTCGGCGCGCGGGCGAGTGAGTTGGTGCCTCGCTGCGCGCTGTACTCCAAGTTCATTGCCGGCGACGGCGCCGAGATCGACCACGGTATTGCGCTCTACTTTCCGGCGCCGCATTCGTATACCGGCGAGAACGTGCTCGAGCTGCAGGGTCATGGCGGACCGGTCGTGCTGCGCATGCTGCTCGCGCGCTGTTTGCAGGCGGGCCGGACGATTGGACTGCGCATCGCACAGCCCGGGGAAT
>JACCSD010000110.1 GCA_013813185.1 Burkholderiaceae bacterium | reverse complement strand
CGTGGGCGCGTATTGCAAATCGATGCCACGCGAGTTGCGCCGTCCCGGGAAAAGCTCGCGGCCGGTCGGCAGCGCGGACGACGCTTGATCCGATGCGAGATAGCCGCGTGCCTGTTCGTAGACGTCGTTCACCAGCAGCTCAGACGGTACCGAACGATCGGTGATCTGATGGACGAACGATGTGTTGGCGCCGTTTTCAAGCAGCCGCCGCACGAGATAGGCGAGAAGATCGCGAAACTCGCCGACCGGCGCGTATACGCGAACACGCGCATCGGGTTGATCGGCGAGCAGTGCGTCGTAAAGCGGATCGCCCATGCCGTGCAGGCGCTGAAACTCGTAGCGACGGGGGCCGGACTTGGCGGCGAGTTCGCGCGCGAATTCGATGATCGATGCAACCGTCAACGCGTTATGCGTCGCAAATTGCGGATATACCGGCGCTGGATGGCTCAACAACCGGCGCGCTACGGCCAGAAACGAAACGTCGGTCGCCCATTTGCGCGTAAATACGGGGAAGCCGGCCATGCCGAGCTCGTGTGCGCGCTTGATCTCGGCGTCCCAGTAGGCGCCCTTGACGAGCCGGACCGCAATCGGCCTGCGCAGCGCTTCGCTTGCGCGCAGCAAGTGGTCCACTGCCGGAAGAGCGCGCGGCTGATACGCCTGCATCGCAAGCCCCAGTCCGGGCCAGTCACCCAGCAGCGACTCACCCATCAGGCGCTCGAATAGGGCGATATGCAGCACTAGCCGCTCCGACTCCTCCGCGTCCACCGTAAAGTTGACGTTGGCCGAGCGCGCTAGCTGTGCGAGCTCGACCAGTCGCGGGTACAACTCACGCTCGCAGCGTTCGATCTGCGCGGTTTCGAAGCGCGGGTGAATGGCGGACAGCTTCACGGATATCCCATCGCGCGACGTCCAGTCGTCGCCGCCCTCTTGTTTGAGCGACGTCAGCGCATCGACGTACGACTCGTACGAGCGGTCGGCGTCGGCGCGCGTGCGCGCGCCTTCGCCCAGCATGTCGAACGAATAGGTCACACGCGAATCGGGCCTGCGTTTGACGCGCGCCATTGCATCCGGCAAGTTAGTCGCGAAGACAAACTGATCGCCGAAGCGGCGGATGCCGTCGATCACCAGCGGACGCAGCGCACTTTTCGCAAGCCATGCGCGCAGCGAGCCCCGATCGGCTCCCGCATCCCGCAGTTCGGCGTCGGCTGCGGTGTGGCCGGCGATCTTCAGCGCGGTGGAGAGCACGCGCGTGACGAAGTTGCCGTCCAGGCCGATGCGCGTGTCGCGAAAGTGAGCAAGTTTTTCGGCGATCAGCCAGGTCTGAGTCTCGGCATCGGGCGCGCGCAGCAGCGCTTCGGCCAATCGCAGCAGGGCAATGCCTTCCGTGGTCGCCAGCGGAAAAGAGTTAAGCACATTCTGCGCAGACAGCAGCCCGGAGTCGGCGTTGCGTACGGAGTCGATATAGCGCAAAGCTCGCACACGAGCCGCCGCGCGAACGCCGTTTGCTGGGATATCGGCTGTCAGCACCGTTTGCAGCGCGCTGCGTTCATCCTCGTATGGATCACCCAGATCGGGTAATCGTTGCAGCGCTTGCAAAACACCTAACAATCAAACTCCCTTGCGAAACCTGGCCTGCTGAAATTTAACATTGCGCTTGAATTGCTGGATTGCTTGACTCATGCTTGATTTTTCACCGGAAGGTGGGCTGACTGCCCTGTTCTTCGCGAGTTTTCTGGCGGCGACCGTTCTTCCCGGCGGCTCCGAAGTTGTGCTCATTGCAGTACTTCACAAGCATCCCGACACGCTGTGGCCGGCCATTGCGGTCGCTACCGTCGGCAACACGCTGGGCGGAATGACGTCCTACTGGCTCGGCCGCTTGATTCCGAACAAGACGCAGAGCAAGGCGGCCGCTTATCTGCAACGCTGGGGCTACTGGGCGCTGGCGTTTTCGTGGGTTCCGCTGATTGGAGATGCGCTGTGCGTCGCCGCAGGGTGGTTGCGATTGAACGCGTGGATTTCGCTGACTGCGTTAGCGGTTGGAAAATTAGTGCGCTATGTGTTTGTCGCGGGCGCGTGGATCGGGCTGACCTCCTAGCGCGAGCATCTCGCCGCGATTCGTATAATCACTGGCTTCGTCGTTCGGATCTGCAATGAAAATCCTTGTTCCTGTCAAGCGAGTCGTCGACTACAACGTGAAGGTACGCGTGAAGTCGGACAAGAGCGGAGTCGACGTGGCCAACGTCAAGATGTCGATGAATCCGTTCGACGAAATCGCCATCGAGGAAGCGGTGCGTTTGAAGGAAGCGGGTGTGGCCGCCGAAGTGATTGCGGTTTCATGCGGCCTACTGCAGTGTCAGGAAACGTTGCGCACCGCGATGGCGATCGGTGCCGATCGCGGCATTCTGGTGGAAACCAACGTGGAATTGCAGCCGCTTGCGGTCGCGAAGCTGTTGAAGGCGATCATCGACAAGGAACAACCCCAACTCGTGATAGCGGGGAAGCAGGCGATCGACGACGACGCCAATCAAACGGGCCAGATGCTTGCTGCACTGGCCGACATGCCACAAGCGACGTTTGCATCGAAGATCGTTATCGCTGATGGCCGCGCGCAAGTTACGCGCGAGGTCGACGGCGGTTTGGAAACGATTTCGGTTGCTTTGCCGGCGGTCATCACGACCGACCTTCGACTGAACGAGCCGCGCTACGTTACCTTGCCGAACATCATGAAGGCGAAGAAAAAACCGCTGGAGAATTTGAAGCCCGAGGATCTGGGCGTGGACGTGACGCCGAGGTTGAAGACGCTGCAGGTCACTGAGCCGCCGGGTCGCAAGGCAGGGATCAAGGTGCCCGATGCGGCTGCTTTGGTGGCGAAGCTGAAAACCGAAGCGAAGGTGATTTGATGCCGGCGCTGGTGCTTGCGGAACATGACGGGCAAACGATCCGCCCGGCCACGCTGAATACGGTGACCGCCGCGGCCAAGGCCGGTGGCGAAGTGCACGTTCTGGTGGTCGGCCATAACGCTGCGGATGCCGCCAAACAAGCGGCAAAGATCGGCGGAGTGTCCAAAGTTCTGCTGGCCGATGCTGTTCAGTTCGCCGATGGTTTGGCGGAGCCTGTGGCCGCGCAAGTGCTTGCGATCGCCAACGGCTACAGCCATCTGTTTGCTTCCGCGACCGCGTACGGAAAAAACATCATGCCGAGAGTCGCTGCGAAGCTCGACGCTGCGCAGATCTCCGACATCAGCAGCGTCGAGTCGGCCGATACGTTTACGCGCCCGATCTACGCGGGCAATGCAATCGCAACCGTGCAATCGAGCGATCCGATCAAGGTTGTGACCGCACGGCCCACCAACTTTGAACTTGCGCCGAGCGACGGCGGCAGCGCGACGGTCGAGACGATTGCCGCGGTGGCGGCAAGCGATACATCGCGCTTCGTGTCGCGCGACGTCGTAAAACTGGATCGTCCGGAGTTGCAAGGCGCAAAGATCGTCATCTCGGGCGGGCGCGGCATTGGTTCGGCCGAGAATTTCAAGCTGCTCGAGCCACTGGCAGACAAGTTGAATGCCGCGATCGGCGCATCGCGCGCAGCGGTCGATGCGGGCTACGCGCCGAACGACTGGCAGGTCGGGCAAACAGGCAAGGTCGTCGCACCGCAGCTCTACATCGCGGTGGGAATCTCGGGCGCGATTCAGCATCTGGCGGGCATGAAAGATTCCAAGGTAATCGTTGCGATCAATAAGGATGCGGAGGCGCCCATCTTCCAGATCGCGGACTATGGACTCGTTGGCGATTTGTTCGAAATCGTTCCTCAGCTCGTCAAGGAACTTGGATGAGCTACGTAGCGCCCGTCAAGGACATGCTGTTCGTGTTGAACGAACTGGCAGGTTTGAAGGAGATTCAGCAGCTTCCCGGTTGTGAAGACGCGACCGACGAAACCGTGCAAGCGGTGATCGAAGAAAACGCTCGATTCATGGCCGAGGTGGTGGCACCGCTCAATTGGAACGGCGATGTTCAGCCCGCCAAATGGGATAACGGCACGGTCACGACCACGCCGGGCTTCAAGGCGGCGTTCCGGGCGTTTGTCGAAGCGGGCTGGCAGGGTGTGCAGCATCCGGCGCAATACGGCGGGCAGGACTTGCCGAAGGTCGTTGCCGCTCCGTGTATGGAGATGATGCAGGCGGCCAACCTGTCGTTCGCGCTGTGTCCACTGCTGACCGACGGTGCGATCGAGGCGCTGCTGGTTGCGGGCTCGCAGGAACAGAAGGACGCTTACCTTGGGCGGCTGATTGACGGCAGCTGGACCGGCACGATGAATCTAACCGAGCCACAGGCGGGTTCTGACTTGGCGCAGGTGCGAACCAAAGCGGTGCCGCAGGGCGACGGCACTTATCGCTTATCCGGGCAGAAGATCTACATCACCTACGGCGAACACGATCTGGCCGACAACATCGTGCACCTGGTGCTGGCGCGCACACCCGATGCTCCAGCCGGCGTAAAGGGAATTTCGCTCTTCATTGTCCCCAAGTTTTTGTTCGACGCCGATGGCAAGCTCGGCAAGCGCAACGACGTTTATTGCGCATCGATCGAGCACAAACTGGGTATTAAGGCCAGTCCTACGTGCGTGCTGATCTTTGGCGACGACAAAGGCGCGGTCGGCGCCGGTGCGGTCGGAACATTGATCGGCGAAGAAAATCGCGGCCTCCAATACATGTTCATCATGATGAACGCGGCGCGGTTTCAGGTCGGCATGCAGGGCATCGCGATTTCCGACCGTGCGTACCAAAAGGCGGTCGAGCACGCGAAAGAGCGCGTGCAAAGCCGCGCGGTCGAAGGCTCGAGCGGCCCGGTGTCGATCATCCACCACCCCGACGTGCGCCGCATGTTGATGTTCATGCGGTCGAATACCGAAGCAGCGCGCGCGGTCGCGTATGTGGCGGCGGGGTACAACGATGTCGCTCATCATCATCCAGATGCCGAGCGGCGCGCAGCGGCGATGGCCGCTTATGAGTATCTGGTGCCGATCGTCAAAGGCTGGTCTACCGAAATGTCGATCGACGTGACGTCGACGGGTGTGCAGGTGCACGGCGGCATGGGCTTTATCGAAGAAACCGGTGCTGCGCAGTACTACCGCGACGCGCGCATTCTTACGATTTACGAAGGAACGACCGCAATTCAGGCAAATGATCTGGTCGGCCGCAAGACCGCGCGCGATGGCGGCGCGATGGCCCGGGCGTTCATTGCACAGATGCGCGTGACCGCTGCCGAGGCAAGCGCTGGGAATGCGGATTTACAGGCCACTGGCAAGAGGTTTGCGACCGCCATCGATGCGTACGAAGCAGTGGTGAACTACATCGTCGCCGAATACAAGAACGACATTCGAAGCGTGTTTGCCGGGTCGGTCCCATACGTGGAGCTGGCGGGCATCGTGCACGGTGGATGGCAGATGACCCGTGCAGCGCTCGCAGCGGTGCGGCGCATCGACAACGGCAGCGATATCGAGTTTTGCCGCGCGAAGATTGCAACCGCACGGTTTTTTGCCGACCACATGCTGGTCACCGTGCCGTCACTCGCGGAAAGTATCGTCGGTGGCAGCGTCGGCACTCTGGCGCTCGCCGAAGCCCAGTTCTAAGGCTCGATAAAGCTCTCATAGTTGTTGCCTATGGATGATGTAGCAATAATTGATTTGTTGAACACCGTTTTGCGCGCGTAGATTGCTTTGCAACTGTGGCGGCGCTCGAACGCCGCGTGTCAGTGTCGTAAGTGAATCAAGGAGACTCATATGCAACAACTCAAAGGCTCGAAAACCGAACAAAATTTGCGCGACGCGTTCGCGGGCGAATCGCAGGCGAATCGCCGTTACCTGTACTTCGCAGCCAAGGCCGACGTCGAGGGCTACAACGACGTGGCCGCAGTATTTCGCTCGACTGCGGAAGGCGAAACCGGCCACGCGCACGGCCATCTGGAGTATCTGGAAGCTGTCGGTGATCCAGCCACCGGGTTGCCGATCGGGCCGACCAAGTCCAATCTGAAAGCCGCCATCGCCGGCGAAACGCACGAATACACCGACATGTATCCCGGCATGTCCAAATCGGCGCGCGATGAAGGCTTCGAGGAAATCGCGGACTGGTTCGAGACACTGGCCAAAGCCGAACGGTCACACGCCAACAAATTCCAGAAGACCCTGGACACGATCGTCGATTGAGTCAGGTTAGACCACTGGCCCCTTCGGGTCCGGCGACAGGGGCTTTGTGACTACCGAAGGTAGCCTTCTTGCGCCCACGCGGCATCCGCTCGCGTGGAAGACGCCGGAGTTTCACAACCAGCAAGCGCTCGACACGGAGCTCGCGCGGGTCTTCGACATCTGCCACGGGTGTCGGCGCTGCGTCAGCCTGTGCGGCGCCTTTCCAACATTGTTCGATCTGGTCGATAACGGACCGACCGGCGAAGTCGACGGCGTTCCGAAGGAGAAATACAAGGACGTCGTCGATCAGTGCTACCTGTGCGACATGTGCTACATGAGCAAGTGCCCATACGTGCCGCCGCATCCATGGAACGTTGACTTTCCCCACCTGATGCTGCGTGCGAAGGCGGTGCATTTCGGCAGAAACGGCGCTTCAGGGGCCGACAAGTTTTTGACTTCGACCGACACGGTCGGGCGGTTCGCCGGTATTCCGATCGTGACTTGGACTGTGAACGCCATCAATCAAAGCGCCCCGGCGCGCACGGCAATGGAAAAGGTGCTGGGGGTCGATCGCGACGCCTGGCGGCCGGACCTGGCTGTGAAGAAATTTCGTCCCGCTGCGCGTTCCAATCTTGTGGCGCCGGTGCGTAACGGTGCTAAGACGCCGGGCAAGATCGCGATTTATTCGACCTGCTATATCAATTACAACGAGCCGGGCATCGGGCACGACCTGATTGCGATTCTCGATCACAACGAGATTCCGTACGTGATTGTCGACAAAGAAGCGTGCTGTGGGATGCCCAAGCTTGAGATCGGCGACCTGCCATCGGTCGAACGATTGAAGAACCTCAACGTTCCACCGCTGGTGAGTCTGGCGCGCGAGGGCTACGCGATCGTCACGGCTGTCCCTTCGTGCACGCTGATGTACAAACAGGAACTGCCTCTGATGTTTCCAGATGAGCCCGATGTTCAGATCGTCAAAGAGGCGATGTGGGACCCTTTCGAGTATCTGGTCGCCCGCAAGCGCGATGGTCTATTGAGAGCCGATTTCAAACAGTCCCTCGGCACGGTGTCGTATCACGTTCCCTGTCACGCACGCGTGCAAAACGTCGGACGCAAGACCGAAGAGCTATTGAAGTCGCTGCCGGACACGATCGTCAACACAGTCGAGCGCTGTTCGGGCCACTCGGGCGTCTGGGGGACGCGCAAACAATTCCACGCGATGGCGATGAAAATCGGCAAGCCGGTGTTTAAAAACATGGCGAGTGCGAAGCCGGACTACATCAGCTCGGATTGCCCGCTTGCCGGTCACCACATCGCCCAGGGCATCGAAGAGTTTGCGAAGGAAGCGCTCGACGGAAGTGCGCCGGTCGTGGCTCACCCGATCACGCTCGTCAGAATCGCTTACGGATTGTGAACGGCGATGCCCGCCCGAATTGAACGCGCCACTTTATTGACGCTGGAAGGGTATGCCCGCCAGCGTGACGATTTTCGCGCCAAGGTGATCGCACACAAGAAGCGCCGCACGGTGCGCCTGGGCGAACACATCACCCTGATCTTCGAGGACGAACTGACGATCCGCTATCAGATTCAGGAAATGTTGCGAATCGAAAAGACTTTCGAGGAGCGCGGCATCCAGGACGAGCTGGACGCCTACGTGCCGTTGGTACCCGACGGCACAAACCTGAAGGCGACGATGATGATCGAGTACGCGGACCCGGTCATTCGCAAGGCCGAGCTGATGCGCCTGCGAGGGGTCGAGAATCGCGTTTACATGGAAGTCGACGGCTGCGCGCCGGTGTACGCCGTCGCCGATGAGGATCTGCCGCGCGAGAACGAAGAGAAAACGTCTGCGGTTCACTTTCTGCGCTTTGAATTCGCGCCGGCGATGATTGCCGCCTTTCGGCAGGGCGCGGCCGTTGCGCTAGGCGTGGACCATCCCAATTACTCGGTTCGTATCGACGAGGTCGCACCCGAGGTTCAGGCTTCCCTAGCCAAGGATTTCAGCGAATAAATCGCAACCGCGGGATCGTGGGGCGGGAGTGATACTGTATAAATAGCCAGTATCAAGCTCCGGAGCGTCGCCCCGCATGCAGCACGACGATTCGTTACGGCCGGTCGCAGTACCGGTCACACTGACACGCAAAGGTCGCGGCGCAGTCTCCAACATTGCGCATCGTTTCGAGTCGGTCGTGCGCGAGCGTGACTCGGACGCGGCCGAAGCCGAGTGTCTTGAACACTGCGATCTCGACGACGAAGCGCTGCCGGCGTTGGCAACATCGACGACGTTCGAGACCGCAAAAAGTCTGATCACCTACAACGAGTCGCCGGACATCGGGTTCGATCGCTCGGTCAACCCGTATCGAGGGTGCGAGCATGGCTGCATTTATTGCTTCGCGCGGCCGACGCACAGTTACCTGAACCTTTCACCGGGGCTCGATTTCGAAACGAAGCTGGTCGCAAAACGGAACGCGGTCGCGTTGCTTCAGCGCGAGCTGGCGGCGCCCGGTTATCGGGCGGCAGTCATAGCGCTCGGTGTCATTACGGACGCTTATCAGCCAATCGAGCGCGAGCTCAAGCTCACACGCGGCGTTGTCGAGGTGTTGACCCGCACCCGCCACCCGTTCGGGCTGATCACGAAATCTTCGCTGATCGAGCGCGACATCGATTTGCTCGCTCCCGCGGCAGCTGAAGGCATCGTCGCGGCGACGATCAGCATCACGACGCTGGATCATTCGTTATCGAGAATTCTGGAGCCGCGCGCTGCGAGCCCGACGCGCCGCCTGCGGACGGTGCGCACGCTGGCAGCGGGCGGTATTCCGGTGACCGTGAACGTCGCACCGATCATCCCGTTCGTCAATGAGCCCGAGATCGAGCGCGTACTCGAGGCCGCGGCCGAGGCGGGCGCGCGGCAAGCGCACTACACGCTTCTGCGATTGCCGTGGGAAGTAGCGCCACTGTTCATTCAATGGTTGGAAGCGCACTTTCCGGATCGCGCAGAGCGCGTAATGAATCGGTTGCGCGAGATGCGCGGCGGCAAGAACTACGACTCGCAGTTCGGCAAGCGGATGACCGGTGAAGGCACCTGGGCGGCCTTGATCCGCCAGCGCTTTGAAAAGGCGGCGGCGAAGCTACGCCTCAATCGCGAGCTCCCGCCGCTCCGCAATGACCTGTTCCGCGCGCCGCGGTCGGCGACTCCGCAACTCAATCTGTTCGGCTAGGACGGCGCCCTCAGCGCGTACTCGAAGTAGGTCTGAGTCAGCAGCGCGATCGTCGTCATCAGCACGACGGCCCCGACAAACAGCGTAGCGACTGCCACCAACACCGCATCCCAGCCGCTGCGATTGCGTCTGGTCTGCGCAGGGTTGAAGCGCGCGTCGAAGCGCTCGTCAGGCATCAGCGCGATCACCAGCGCGTGCAGGAAGCCGGCGATGACCGGCACCATCAGGACGAAAAATGGCGGGGTCTGATACCACCGTTCGACGCCGATGATCAGCGGCAGCGCGATCAGCGTCACTGCCAACGGCAGCCACCACAGTCGCAGTCCCAGGTAAATTCGATGCACGCCCAGCGCGCCCGTCACTGATGCGAGCAAAGCCGCTAACGCTTTATGCCGAAAATGGCTCATTCCCTGACCTCACGGCGATCACCGAGCGCCTCTGGCCGGCTTGCTGCGGGGTGGCAAGCGCGGATACAATCACGGGCTTTGTGCGGCACCGCTTCCGGAAGAAGCGCGACGCCGCCGGCAAACCCAAGGAATTCATATGGTCGTTATTCGACTTGCGCGCGGCGGCGCCAAAAAGCGTCCGTTTTTTAATATCGTAGCCACCGATTCTCGTAATCCTCGCGACGGCCGCTTCATTGAGCGCGTCGGCTTTTATAACCCCGTTGCCGCGGGAGCCGAGCCCAAGTTTCGCATTGCCGCAGATCGGTTGAATTACTGGACAGGCGTCGGCGCCCGGATGTCGCCCACGGTAGCGCGGTTGGTCAAGTCCAATCCGTCGACCGAGGCTGTGGCACCGGCCCAGGAGCAGGTCGCCGCTGCATAGTGGCGCCGCGCGATTTGATCGAACTCGGCGCCGTGCGCGGCGCCTACGGATTAAAGGGTTGGGTTCGGATTGCGCCTTTCGCCGCTGAAGGCGTTGTGCTCGAAAACGTGCGTCGCTGGTGGCTGCTGGGCGGCGCGGAACCGCTGGCGTTGACGGTCGAGGACGTTAAACGGCACACCGAGTCGATCTTGGCAAAGTGGGCGGGGTGTGAAAGCAAGGAGGCCGCAGATGCCCTTAAGGGTGCGACGATTGCGGTAGCGCGCAGCGATTTTCCGGCGCTCGATGAGGATGAGCATTATTTGAGCGATATGGTCGGCTACCGCGTGATCAATCGACAAGGACTCGAGCTCGGCACGATCTGCGGCATCCGCAGCGGTGATGTCGAAAGTAGAAGCACCGCTGCTGCACAGTGGCTTGAAGTCAGTGACGGCGACCCGCGGGAGGCGCTGCTGATTCCTCTGGTCGATCGGTATGTCGAGGCGATCGAGCCCGAAAGTCGCTTGATCAGGGTCGATTGGGAAAGCAACTGGTAGCAATGGGCTCATGAGCGTTTCAATGATGCGGTTCGACGCCATCACGCTGTTTCCGGCCATGTTTGCGGCCGTCGTCGAGCACGGGATTACGCAGCGCGCGCATCGGGAAGAACGCTGGTCTCTTCGCACGTGGAACCCGCGCGACTTTGTCGATGACGCGCACCGAACGATCGATGACCGCCCGTTCGGCGGCGGGCCGGGTATGGTGATGATGGCTCAGCCGTTGGCCGATGCGCTTGCGGCGGTGAAAAAAAACGGAGGTGGCACCAGGGTGATCGCGCTCGCACCCAACGGGGTTCGGCTCGACGATGTGCGCGTGCGCCACTTGGCGCGGGCGGGCGAATCGCTGGCACTCGTCTGCGGCCGCTACGAAGGAATCGATCAGCGATTCATCGATGTCTGCGTCGACGAGGTTGTTTCGGTCGGCGATTTTGTGTTGTCGGGCGGTGAGCTTGCGGCGATGGCCCTGATCGATGCCGTGGTCAGGCAACTTCCGGGCGCGCTCAAGGATGCGTCAGCCGCGGACGAGTCATTTGCCGCAGGGCTGCTCGACGCCAAGCATTACACGCGGCCCGAGACCTGGCGCGGGATGGCGGTCCCGCAGGTGCTTTTGTCCGGGCACCATCTGCAGATTGCCGAGTGGCGCCGCCGTGAGGCGCTGACTCTGACAGCGCGGCAACGGCCGGATTTGATCGAGCGCGCTCGGGCCGCGGGCCAGTTGAGCGCTATGGATGAGGGACAATTACGCATTGCAGTAGAAACTGCCGCCGCAAATCAGGCGGCCCATTGAAGTCAGCCATCCTCTGGCGTGAGAACAAAATCAATCACTCACGGTACGATGGATTCGGGAGATTAAAGTGAACGTGATCGAGCAGTTGGAGCAGGAAGAGTTGACGCGTGTCAGCGCCAACCGGGAAATACCCGTTTTCGCGCCGGGCGACACCGTGGTGGTCAACGTCAACGTCGTCGAAGGCACGCGCAAGCGCGTGCAGGCGTACGAAGGCGTCGTTATCGGGCGCCGCAATCGCGGCCTGAATTCTTCGTTTGTCGTGCGCAAGGTATCGAGCGGCGAAGGCGTAGAGCGCACGTTTCAGCTGTACTCGCCGACGATCGCATCGATCGAGGTCAAGCGCCGCGGCGATGTGCGGCGCGCAAAGCTGTACTACCTGCGAGACCGTTCGGGCAAATCGGCGCGCATCCGCGAAAAACTGCAGCATCGAAGCGCGGCGGATAAGACGGCAGCGGATAAGACGGCAGCGGACAAGACGGCAGCGGACAAGACGGCCGCGGATGCGGCCGCCGCCGACAAAGTCTCCCGAGCCAAGGCCGAGTAAGTTCGCGCTTCATTACTTGGGGCCGCCCGCTCGGCGGCTTTTTTTTCGCCGCGATGAGCTCGTCCGATAACAACGTCGACCCTCTGACCGTCAGGCCGATCTTCGAGCCTGAGTCGATTCCGCACGACCCCGCGTTTGCTGCGGCCGAGGCGCGCGGGGAAGCGGTTGCCGCCGCCGAGCTGCGCGTTTCCGCTATCAGGCAGCGCTTCGCCAGCCCGCCCGCCTGGCAGCCCGAGTTGCGCGCCGATATGCGTCTGTTCGATCCGGATCGGCCGCCGCGCATCGCGTCCGTGCTGATTCCGCTGATGGTTCGCGAAGCGGGCGTGTACGTGCTGCTCACTGAGCGCACTGCACATCTGCACGATCATGCGGGGCAGATCAGCTTGCCCGGCGGGCGCGTCGAGAAGGACGACGCCGATGCGATTGCAACAGCACTGCGCGAGGCACACGAAGAAATCGGGCTGCCTCCTGCGGACGTCGATGTAATCGGAACCCTGCCTGAATACCTGACGGCCACCGGCTACAAGGTGACTGCCGTCATCGGACTGATCGAGCGTATGTTTTCCCCGGTGCTCGACGAATTCGAAGTTTCCGAAGTATTCGAAGTGCCGCTCGCATTCTTGATGGATCCGATCAATCACGAGCGCCGCATTTTTCAGATGGGCGAAGCGGTGAGCGACAGCCGCACGTTTTACGCGATGCCGTACGCGACGCCGGATCGCGCCGCCGCTGGCCGCCGCTACTTCATCTGGGGTGCGACGGCAGCGATTCTGCGCAACCTGTATCAATTCCTGCGCGCAGATCGTGGCGGTTAAGATAAATCAGAATCTGTCGCCGGTGCGCCGGCACCGGCTTCCCTGAACCTATGTCTTGGTTGTCGCTCGTTATCACGTTGCTGCTCGAGCAAGTACGCCCGTTGCCGGCCGCCAATCCGGTTTACGGCGGCGTGCGGCAGATTTCGGCATGGGCGGAACGAAATCTGAACGCGGGCCGATGGCAACACGGCGTGTACGCGTGGTTATTGGTCGTGGTCGGGCTCGCGTTGATCGTCGGTGCGGTCTATTCGATTGCGATATCCATCCACTGGCTGCTTGGCCTCGTCATCAATGTCAGCGTGCTGTTTTTCGCGCTCGGCTTTCGGCAGTTCAGTCATCGGGGCACCGAGATTCAGATTGCGCTTGCCAACGGCGACTTGAGTGCGGCGCGGCGCGAACTGACTGCGTGGAAGCAGCAGAGCGACCCGAGTTACACCGCCGCAGATCTCGATCAGGATGAAGTGGTACGGCAGGCGATCGAGCACGGCCTGCTGCTTTCTCAGCGCCACGTCTTTGGCGTGTTCTTCTGGTTCGTCGTGCTGCCCGGCCCGGTCGGCGCAGTCATTTATCGGCTCGCCGAGCACGTGGCGCGCGCGTGGAACCGGCCAGCGGTGACCGCCTCACCGCCCGATCGGTTCGGCGATTTCGCACGGCGGGCGTTTGCGTGGATCGACTGGGCGCCCGCGCGCTTGACCGCCCTGGGCTTCGCGGTCGTCGGCGACTTCGAAGGTGCGATCTATTGCTGGCGCCAGGTGTCGCGGCAACAACCCGTCGACGGCATGCCGGCGCCTGATTCGCGGACGCTGATTCTCGCGGCAGCCAGCGGCGCTCTCAATCTTCGGCTGATGCCGGCTATCGAGAGTGCGAGTTACTTTGACGAGGTGGGCAATGAAGGAGCGGGTTTGGCCGAGCCCCGGGCGCCGGCGCTGCGGGCCGTGGTGGGATTGGTGTGGCGGACGTTGCTGCTCTGGTTGGTCCTGTTGTTGCTGCTGACCCTCGCAAGCGTATTCGCTTAGGGCACGGGCCGAACGCTTCCGCATTGCCAACAGCTGCCGAACTGAGGCTCGGAATACTCATTGCATTCCGTGCACTGCCAATGTGGCTCGCGCATCGGCTGCCTTAGCTGAAGCAGAATCTCGCGCGCGCGAGGTTCGTCATCATCGCGCTCTATCCACACTTGCGGAGCGCATTCCAGAAACGGGATTTCGCCGAGCGCGCCTGAGAGCGCGGTATTGCGCAACTCACAGCGAATGCCCGCGGCGCGCAAGGTGTCCGCCCAAATTGCAGCTTGTAACGAGTGGTCCGCGCGCGCCAGGAGTTTCATGCAGACGATGCCTCAGCAAGCGCGCGATAAAACTCGTAGCGCTCAGGCGCGATGCCGCCGGTGGCCCGTGCCGCACGGACCGCGCACCCGGGTTCCGCCAAGTGGCGGCAGTCCTGAAATCGGCAGTGCCCCAGCAGCGCGCTGAATTCCGGAAAAGTCGCGGCGATCTCGCCGAAGCTCAAGTGCGCGAGCCCGAACTCTTCGAAGCCTGCAGTGTCGACCAGGGCGCTGTCGCCGTTGAAAGGGAACCAGCGCGACGCGGTCGTCGTCTGCTTGCCGGCGTTTAACCTTTCCGAGTATTCGCGCGTGCGAGCACCGGCATCGGGAATGAGCAGGTTGAGCAGAGTCGATTTGCCCATGCCCGATTGCCCGACCATCAACGTCTTGCGCCCTCCGACCTCATGCATCAGCAGTTCACGCGATCGCGCGCTGTCGACCTTGGCCGAGAGCGCCAGCGTGCGCCACCCCAACTTCGCAATCTGCTGCAGAAATGAACTCGCATCATCGGACTCGGACAGATCGGTCTTGTTACGCAGCACCAGCGCGTCGATGCCGGCGGCTGACGCCGCCACCAAGGCCTTCCAGATAAACCAGCGGTTAAACGCCGGACGCGCCGCAAAGACGACGATAACCTGATCGACATTCGCGGCGAGTTCCTTGATCCGATACTGATCGGCGCGAAAAAGAAGCGTCGAGCGGGGCTCGATCGATTCGATCCTGGCCTGTTCCGCGGAAGTAACGGTAGCCAGCACGCAATCGCCCACCACGACGTCGCCGCGCCTCCCGCGCCGCGTCGCCTGCCGGATGTGCGCAGCATCGGCAATCAGCGATTGTCGACCGAAGGTTGCAATCACCCGCGCGCGCACCTGTACCCCACCATCACCAAGGGCGGCGCGCGGCGAGTGTTTCACGCAGCGCTATGCCGCTGCGAGTAAACAGCGTCGGCCTTGGCGGCAGAGATGAAGTCGTTTTCCGAAATGCCGTTGACCGAGTGCGTGTTGTAGCGGACTTCGCAGCGATCGTAACCGACGTGCAAGTCAGGGTGATGGTCTTCCTGATGCACCACGTAGGCGACCGCGTTGACGAACGCGAGCGTCTCGTAGTAATTCTCGAAGCGGTAGATCTTCCTAAGCGAGCCGGCATCGAAGGCCCACTGATCAAGCGCCGCTAGTTGCGCAGTGACTTCGGCGCTGTTCATTGCGGCGACGTTGGCTCCGCAGCAGTGCGACGCCAGCAGTTGTTCTAGCGTCTTGATCACCATGGCTTCACGGCACGGCCTGCAACAACCGCTCGATACGAATCGACGCCGGTGGATGGCTGTCGTAGAACGCCGAGTGCACCGGGTCCGGCGTCAGCGTCGATGCGTTGTCCTGATACAGCTTGACCAGCGCGTTGACGAGATCATTGGCCGACGCGTTGCGTGCGGCGAAGCGATCGGCCTCGAACTCGTGCTTGCGCGACATCACGCTCGCAAGCGGTGCGAAAACAAACGTGAACACCGGCAATACCAGCATGAAAAGAACCAGCGCGACGCCATGTTGATCTTCGCCGGACGCTAGTTCGACTCCCAGGCCCGCAAAAAACCAAGGCTGGGTGATCAGCCACCCGAGCAAAGCGAGCACGCCCAGGCTGACGAAGAAAGAAAATGCGAGCCGCTTCGCAATGTGTTTCAACTTGAAGTGACCGAGCTCGTGCGCCAGCACCGCTTCAATCTCAGGCGGCAGCAGGCGCTCGATCAGCGTGTCGAAAAACACGATGCGCTTGGCGCGGCCGAGACCGGTGAAGTAGGCGTTGCCGTGCGCCGAGCGGCGCGAACCGTCCATCACGAAGACGCCCTTGCTTGCAAAACCGGTTCGGCTCAGCAATGCGCCGATGCGCTCGGCCAAAGCCGAATCCTTCAACGGCTCGAACTTGTTGAAAATCGGCGCAATCAGCGTTGGATACAGCAGCAGCACCAACGCATTGAACGCGATCCACAGCAGCCAGACATAAAACCACCATGCAGCGCCCGCACGTTGCATCAGCCACAACGTTGCAGCCAGCAACGGTAAACCGAGCAGCGAAGCGACCGCCAGCGATTTCGCGAGATCGATAACCCAAAGTCGTGGCGTCATCCGGTTGAAGCCGAACTGCTGCTCGATGCGGAATTGCCGAATCCACGAAAAAGGCAAATCGACCACCGCGAGAAGAAGTGCCACAGCGGCCACCACCGCGACTTGATACGCCAGGTCGGCTTCGATCCACGCGCGCAGCGTGTCGCTGAGCCACTGCAATCCGCCGAGCAAGGTCAGTGCGACGAGAACCGCCGCGCCAACCGCGGTTTCGACGATTGCGAGCCGGGTCTTCGCGACGGTGTAATGCGCCGCCTTGCGGTGCGCTTCGAGCGACACCCGATCTGCGAATTGCACCGGAACGTGGTCAGCGTGCAGCGTGACGTAGCGAATCTGCCGCGAAGCGAGCCAGTAACGCAGGCCGATCATCACCAACAGGAAGACGACGAACGTACTAGTCAGTAATGAGGCCATGGTCGAAAGGTAAGAATCAGCGAATCAGCAATCAGCGATCGAAAACGCAAGGCGTGCGTTTCGCTGTGCCAGAATCGCGCGCCCTCGTTCCCGCGCGCTTTTGGTCAGCAACTATCGAAAATTATGTCACAGCACCCGCGCTTTTCAGAGTTCAATCTTGTATGGATCGACATGGAAATGTCGGGACTGAATCCTGATTCGGATCGAGTGCTGGAGATTGCGGTGGTCGTTACCGGCCCGGAACTCGACGTGATCGAAGAAGGACCGGTGCTGGTGCTGCAACAGTCGGCGGGCGTGCTGGACGCGATGGACCGCTGGAACACGTCAACGCATGCCCGCTCGGGACTCACCGAAAAAGTGCGAGTGTCCGTGCTCGTTGAGGAGCAGGCGACTGATCTCCTCATCGGGTTTCTGCAGCCGCTCGTCCCGAGCGGCAAGTCGCCGATGTGCGGGAACTCGATCTGCCAGGATCGCCGCTTCATGGCGCGCTGGATGCCGCGCCTGGAAGCTTTCTTTCACTATCGCAATGTGGACGTCAGCACGCTCAAGGAACTGGCGCGCCGCTGGCGGCCCGAGGTGGTTCGATCGTTTGAGAAGCAAAGCCGGCATGAGGCGCTGGCCGACATTTATGAATCGATCGAAGAGCTCAAGCACTACCGCAAGGAGATGTTCCGTTTTTAGAGCGGACGGCGCGGTGTCGTATCAGCTTCGTTTTGTGATTGCACCGCGGCCGCGACCACAGCTGTGGCGGTCGCAGCCGCCACTTGAGGTACTTCGCTGCTGCGCGTGCTGATCCATGCGCGACCCAGCGACACTCCAAGTGCGAGCAGCACCGGGCCAAGGATGACGCCTATGAAGCCAAACGCCAGTACGCCTCCGAGCACGCCCAGAAAGATCAACGCCAGCGACAGCGTCGAGCCGCGCGCTATCAGCAGCGGTTTTAGAAAGTTGTCGATGCTGCTGATCACGGCGGCGCCCCAAATCGCCATGAAGATGGCCCAGCCGGGCTCGCCCTGCGTATAAAGCCAGACGGCGGCGCCGCCCCACAGGACCACCGGCCCCATCGGAACGACCGACAACACGAATGTTCCGACGGCCAACAAGAATGCGCCCGGCACACTGGCGACCAGAAAGCCGATGTAGGCGACGGCTGCCTGCGCTGCTGCAGTACCGACAATGCTGATGAACACGCTGCGTGTCGTGCCCACGACGATCGACAACACCTCGTCGCTCATCTCGCCCGACAGCCGGCGCGAGATGCGGTGTGTCAACTGTGCAATGCGCTCGCCGTCGCGGTAGTAGAAGAAGACGATAAACGTCACCAACAGCAGCTGCAGCAGCCCGTCACCGAGCAGCCGCACGAAGGCGAGCGACACCTTGCCGGCCGGTTCCAGCGCTCGCTGTAGCAGCGCGGCCGATTGCGAGCGGTCCGCGATCAGCGACGTCAACCACTGGAACATGTTTTCACCGACGATCGGAATGGTTCTTATCTGTTCCGGCACGTGCAAATCTTCGGCCCGCCAATCACGGATAGCGGAGAACAGAGCGGGCACATGGTCAGCGGCCGCTTCAGCCAGCAGTGCGACCGGCACGATGACCGTGACCAGTATCAGCAGCAACATTACCGATGCGCTCACCGTGGAGTTGTCGCGCAGATTCGCACGCAGCTTTTCGTACGCGGGCCAGGTCGCAATGGCCAGCACGCCGGCGACCAGCAGCGCACTGACGAACGGCTGAAGGACCAGGTAGATGCCGCCAACGACCAGCGCCGCGCCGCCGAGGCGGAAGATCAGATCGAACCGGCCCTGCATCGAGGAGCGTTCGACGCGGGAAAGAGTGGGTGTCGGGGTCGGAGTCATCGCTTTGCTGGTCTCGCCGTCAGGAATCGAACCTGAATCCCACGCTTAGGAGGCATGTGCACTATCCATTGTGCTACGGCGAGCGCGCGGCAGTATATCCAGCAGCTGACGTAGACTGCGCGCGCTCTTTATGAGTACAAGCGGAGCACAAGCGAGCACAAACGCAGAGCACAACGTAGAGCACGAACGATCGACGATGCAAGGTAATCAGCGCCCGCCACGGCGCGGCGGCGACTACGGCGAAGATTCGATTCGCGTACTGAAGGGGCTGGAGCCGGTCAGGCAACGGCCCGGCATGTATACGCGCACCGAAAGCCCGTTGCACATCGTGCAGGAGGTGATCGACAACGCATCGGACGAAATGCTGGCGGGCTCCGGCACTCGCATCGATGTCACGTTAGGCAAGGACGGCGCCGTCACCGTCGAGGACGACGGCCGCGGCATTCCGGTCGGTCTGCATCCCGAAGAAAAAGAGCCCGTCGTCGAAATCGTTTTCACGCGACTGCACGCGGGCGGCAAGTTTGACAAGCGTGCCGGCGGTGCATATTCGTTTTCCGGCGGCCTGCATGGGGTCGGCGTTTCGGTCACCAACGCGCTGGCATCGCGCCTGGAGGTCACGGTCTGGCGCGACGGCAAGATGCATACGATCGCGTTCTCGGATGGCAACGTTGTACAGCCGTTGAAGTCGGCCTCCGCCAAGGGCTCCAACAAGTCGAGCGGTACGCGAGTCAAGGTGTGGCCGAACGAGAAGTATTTCGACTCGCCGCAGATTCCGGTCGACGAGCTCGAGCGGCTGTTGCGCAGCAAGGCCGTGCTGTTGCCCGGCACCGAGATCACATTGACGATTGAAAAAACGGCTGCATCGGCTGGCGCTATCCAGCGCTGGCGCTATGAGGGTGGGCTGCGCGAATATTTGCTCGGCTCGCTCGCGGACGATCCGCTGCTGCCGCCGTTCGAGTCAAGTGGATTCGCGGCGGCCGACGATCCGACGTTTGCCGAAGGCGAGGGCGCCAACTGGGTCATCGTGTGGACCGAAGACGGCGCGGTGACGCGCGAGTCGTACGTCAATTTGATTCCGACGTCGGCCGGCGGCACGCACGAAGCCGGTTTGCGCGAGGGCCTGTTCGGTGCGGTGCGCGCGTTTATCGATGCGCATCAGCTGCTGCCAAAGGGCGTCAGGCTGCTGCCCGAAGACGTGTTCGCGCGCGCGAGCTTCGTGCTTTCCGCGAAGGTGCTCGACCCGCAGTTTCAAGGACAGGTCAAGGAGCGATTGCTGAGCCGGGATGCCGTGCGACTGGTGTCGTTTTTCGTTCGACCGCAGCTCGAGTTCTGGCTGAATCACAACCCGAACGATGGGCGCCGCCTTGCCGAGCTCGTCGTTTCTCAGGCGCAGGCGCGTGCGCGCGCGGGACAGAAGATCGAAAAGAAAAAGGGCTCGGCGGTCGCCGTGTTACCCGGCAAGCTGACCGACTGCGAATCAACCGAGCTCGCGCGCAACGAACTGTTCCTGGTCGAAGGTGATTCCGCCGGCGGCTCCGCAAAAATGGGTCGCGACAAGGAATTTCAGGCGATCCTGCCGCTGCGCGGTAAGGTGCTCAACACCTGGGAAGTCGAGCGCGACCGCCTGTTCGGCAACGCCGAGGTGCACGATATGGCGGTCGCGATCGGCATCGACCCACACGGCCCGAACGATGACATCAGTTTGGATGGGCTGCGCTACGGCAAGGTGTGTGTGTTGGCCGATGCCGATGTCGACGGCTCGCACATTCAAGTCCTGCTGCTGACGCTGTTCTTCCGCCACTTTCCCCAGTTGGTGCATCGCGGTCACATTTACGTCGCGCGGCCGCCGCTGTATCGGGTCGATGTGCCGGCCCTCGGCAAACGGCCGACGCGCCGCTTGTACTGCCTCGACGAAGCCGAGCTCGACACCACGCTCGAAAAATTGATCGACGAGAAGGTCAAGGAAGGCAGCTGGACCATTGCCCGGTTCAAGGGCCTGGGCGAGATGAGCGCCGAGCAGTTGTGGGAAACGACGATGAATCCCGATACACGGCGGCTGATGCGCGTGGGACTGGGCGACGTCGCCAACGCCGAAACTGCCGCCACGATGACGATGCTGATGGGCCGCGCGGAGAGCCAAGCGCGGCGAGCCTGGCTAGAAGAGCACGGCAACGAGATTGAAGCTGACGTGTAGCGGGTCATTTATCCGGCTCAGACGCGGGCTTGTGCTGGGCCTGCTTATAGGCATACTTCGCGGCGCCATCGATGCCGAAAGGGCCTGATGCAGGGGCCACCCGAACTGCCTCCAGAACTAGCCAGCTCGTCCGTTAGGAAAACTATTGCGACTGCCGTGCAGTCGCGCTGGTTTTCCGTAATGATCATTGCGCTGGCTGTTGCGTTCATTACCGCGCTGGCCACGGCAAGGTTGCCGTCGAACACCGCGTTGGCGCCGGACAACGTTCTGGTTCTGCTCGCGGCCCTTGGCACTGCACTCCTGATCGCGTTGGTTTTCTATTGGATCGGCAGTCGCATCAAGATCAGTCAGATGCAGGCGCGCGCGCTCGCGTGGCAGCGGTCGCTCGAATCGATGGACGTCGGCATTGCCCTGTATGACCGCGAAGACCGGCTGGTGAATTGCAACGGAGCGTTTCGCGCTCTGTACACGGAGGTTGCTCATCTGCTCGTCCCGGGAGCGGGCCTGTACGACATTGCCACCGAGTATTACAGGGTGGCGCCGGCCGAAGTAGTCGACGGCCGCTCGCTCGAACAGTATTTGAACCACATTCGCCGCCGCCGCAGCGGCTCCGAAGTGACCGAAGTCGTGCGCCGCCATCAGGGCCGCTCGCTGCTGATGACCGACTGCAAGACGGCCGACGGCGGTGTGATCAGTTTCCGCCGCGATGTGACGGACCAGAAACTGATCGAGCACGAACTGTCGAAGCGTCGCAAGCTAATCGACGATCTGAGTGAGCTCACCTACGACTGGTTCTGGCGGCAGGATGCGGACGGCCGGTTCGTGGAGTTTTCAGAATCGATGGAACAGCATTTCAAGCAGTCGTGCGCGGATCTGATTGGAAAGCGCCGCTCCGATATGCCCGCCTTCGAGGCGGCACCGCAGGCGTATGCCGAGTATCTCGGATACATGGAGCGTCGTGAGCCCATTCCGTGGTTCACGTACAAGACGAAACGAGGCGATGGCGCGGCGATGTGGGTCGCGGTAACCGGCAAACCCATTTTCGACGAACACGGTGAATTTCAGGGTTATTACGGCGCGGGCCGCGACGTGACGGAGCGCGAGCAAACGCTGGCCGCGCTGCGCGAAAGCGAAGAGCGTTTTCGCGCGCTCACGGAGCTCGTCACCGAGTGGTACTGGGAGACAGATTCGGAGCACCGAGTCACGCGCCTGAACGGCGCTGCGGATTACGTGGAGCGCGCCCAGAAACTTATTTGCGGCCGTCGCTTACCGGAGATCCCCGGGCTGGATGCGTCGATGACGGTCGACTGGGAACAGCTGAATCGCGACGTGAGCGAGCGGCGCGCTTTCAAGCATTTGAAACTGAAGCTGCATTCTGAGCATCTGGGCCGAGACATGTACTTCGAAGTATCGGGCCATGCGGTGTTCGAACGCGGCGAGTTCACCGGCTATCGCGGTCTGGCATGGGACGTGACCGAGCGCGAATTGCTGATCGCGAAGATTACGGATAACGAAGCCCGTTTTCGCGCGCTGACGGAGCTGTCGTCGGACTGGTATTGGGAAATGGACGAGCAGCTGCGTTTTACCCGGCTGCAGCGGGGCGAACGCGACACGATCAATCTGGAAGACGACGAGATCATCGGCAAGCATCGCTGGGACTTGCCCGGCGAGTTGATTCGGCCGTCGTCGTGGGATGAGCATCGCGCCGCTTTGCTCGCGCAAAAACCGTTTCGCGACGTAATGTTTCGGCGCTGGATGCCGGACGGTTCGTTCGTCTACAACGTCACCAGTGGCGACCCGGTTTATGGCGCGGACGGCAAGTTCATCGGCTATCGAGGCATCGGCAAGAACATCACCGAGCAAGTGAAGTCGCAGGAACGTATCGAGCGGCTGGCGACGGTCGACGAATTGACCCAGCTCGCGAATCGACAGACATTCGACGAGCGTGCCGGCCGCATTTTGGCCAACGCGTACGCCGGGGAGAAGCGCTGCGCGTTGCTGTTCATCGATCTCGATAACTTCCGCCTGCTCAACAACGGCTACGGCCATCGGGTCGGCGACCAGATGCTGGCGATCGTCGCGAGCCGGATTCGCAATGCGATCGGCGACCCGCATCTGGTCGGCCGCCGCGGCGGCGATGAGCTGGTTGCATTGCTGGTCGACATTCCTCACGGTGAGTATGCGGTCGAAGTCGCGAAGGAGTTGATCCGTTCGATCTCGGAGCCCGCCCGTGTGCTGGGAATGGAAGTCGCCGTCACGCCTTCAGTGGGCATCAGCTTCTTTCCGCAAGACGGCATCGAGCTGGACTCGCTGCTCAACGCGGCTGACGCCGCGATGTATCAGGCGAAGGAAAGCGGCCGGCAGACGTACGCATTTTTCACGCCCACGGTCGCGCGCCGCGCGGATTTGCGGCTGCGCCTGGAGCAAAGGCTACGCAAGGCGGTCGAAGCGCGCGACTTCAAGCTTGTTTATCAGCCGCTGATATCACTGAACGATGGCAAGCTGGTGGGTGCCGAAGCGCTGATCCGCTGGCGTGACGCCGAACTGGGCGACATCTCGCCTTCGGAATTCATTCCTATCGCCGAGGAATCGGGGCTCATCGTTGCGCTCGGCGAATGGGTGCTGCACGAAGCCTGCCGCGCCCGGCGCGACTGGCGCATGCGAGGTCTGGACATTCCCCCGCTGTCGATCAACATGGCGGGCGTCCAGTTGCGGCAGCTCGGGTGTGTCGAAGGATTGCTCAACATACTGAACAAACACGATGTCCCCCCGAATGACATCGAGGTCGAAGTCACCGAAACCGGTTTGCTCGACACGTCGGCAGTCTCGCGCGAGAACCTGGTGCGCTTGCGCAATGCAGGCGTGCGGATCGCGCTCGACGATTTTGGCGTCGGGTTCTCAAGTCTGGCGCACTTGCGAGACCTTCCCATCCACCGGCTCAAAATCGACCGCAGCTTCACCGTCGAGTGCATGCGCGACGCGCGCACGCTGACGATCGTCAAAGCGGTGATCGACATGGCACGCTCGCTCGGCATCAACATCACGGCCGAAGGCATCGAAACACAGGCGCAGCAGACGTGGATGCAGCACTTGGGATGCGATTCGGCGCAGGGCTATCTGTTTGCGCGGCCGATGAACGTCGATGATTTTGTGCAGATGTTCATTGATCGGCGTGGGGTGGGGCGCGAGCGGTCGCTGATGCACTGAAGCGTCGTCGCGCTTGGTTCGGTAGCAGCAGCGGCTGGCGCAGCTGCGCCGCCTACGTCGTCGGGCACTAAAGTGCCGACCACTGCGGTACTCGCCA
>JACCSD010000184.1 GCA_013813185.1 Burkholderiaceae bacterium | reverse complement strand
CCGCGGCTGCGCGTAATTCCATACAGCTACACGGTCGATGAAAGCGCGATGAGCGGGTTGCGCGCGGCTGCTCTGGCTCTGCTCGGCGACGACGCCGACGTGGCATTGCATCCGACCGTCACCTTCGGTGCCGAGAGCAGTGTGAGCCAGACACTCGCCGGCGCCGATCCGCAGGTCTCGCTGACCGTGGCGTTGTTCAGTCTCGCTGCGACGCCCGAGAACGAAAACCACGGCGCGTTTCTGAAGGCGCTGCGTGCTGCATCGCCGTCTGCACGCCTGGCGGTGCTGATCGACGAGTCGGGCTATCGACGCCGGCTCGGTCTGCAGGCGGGAGCCGACGCGCGCCTGGAAGAAAGGCGCAACGCATGGCGCTACTTCTGCCGCGCGCTCGAGCTCGACACCGCATTCGCCGATCTGTCCGCGCCCGACCTGCCCGCACTGGAGCGCGACCTCGAGCGCGTGCTCGCCGCGCCTGCTGCATCGATATGAGCGCAGACGCTGCAACGATCGAGATCACGCTGATCTCGCACACCAACGCCGGCAAGACGACGCTTGCCCGCACGCTCCTCGGCCGCGACATCGGCGAAGTCAGAGATGCGCCGCACGTCACCGAGATCGCCGAGGCCCACACGCTGCTGCAAACCGACGCCGGTGACGAGCTGCGGCTGTGGGATACACCCGGCTTCGGCGACTCGGCGCGGCTGGTGCAGCGGCTGCGTCTGGCCGATAACCCGATCGGCTGGTTGCTGCGCGAGGTGTGGGATCGCTACCGCGATCGCCCGTTCTGGTGCAGCCAGCAGGCGGTGCGCGCGGCGCGAGACAGTTCCGACGTCGTGCTGTATCTGGTCAACGCCGCCGAGGACCCGCGCGACGCCGGCTATGTCGCCTTCGAGGCGCAGGTCTTACGCTGGGTCGGCAAGCCGGTCGTCGTGTTGGTCAATCAGGCCGGCCCGCCGCGCCCGGCTGAAGAAGAGCGCGCAGAGGCGCAGCGCTGGGCCGCGCATCTGGAATCACTCGGCGTGGCGAGCGAAGTGCTGACGCTCGACGCCTTCGCGCGTTGCTGGGTGCAGGAGCGCGTGCTGCTCGATGCCGTTGGCCGCCGCCTTCCGGAAGACAAGCGCGCCGCCCACGCGCGCTTGGTCGCCACCTGGACTGCGCGCAACGTCGAGCGATTTGCCGCTGCGATGGTCTTGCTTGCCGAACATTTGTCGTACGCCGCAGGCGATTTCGAACCAGTCGACTCGCCGGTGGCGACGACCGCGCAAAAAGTGATGCAATCGGTAGGCATCAAGCGCGACGGGCTCGAGGCGGCGCGCGAGCGTGCGATGCAGGCACTGTCCAAACGCCTGGACGCTCGCATCCGCGAAGTGACCGATCGTCTGATCCAGTTGCATGGGCTGCAGGGCCACGCGGCTGACGCCGTGATGGAACGGATGCGAACGCACTTTGCCATTCAAGAGCGCGTCGATGAGACGCGCGCTGCGCTCTGGGGCAGCGTTGTCACCGGCGCCCTGGCAGGGTTGAAGGCCGATGTCGTCGCGGGCGGACTGACGTTCGGCGGCGGCATGCTGGTCGGCGGCCTGATCGGCGGCCTGACGGGCGCAGGTGTCGCACGCGGGATGAACCGGGTGGCTGGCGCCCATCAACCAGAAGTGCGCTGGTCGGCGGAATTTCTAAACACGCTGGCGCGCTCGAGCGTGCTTCGCTATCTGGCAGTGGCGCATTTCGGTCGTGGCCGCGGCAAGTACGTGGAAGGCGAAGCTCCACCGTTTTGGCGTACCGAAGTCGAGCAGCAGTTCGATGAACACGCTGCCGCGTTCCGCACGTTATGGGGCAACGCGCTGCAACCGGCCGCTGCGGAGACGCTCGCTCCTGACTTGATATCCGCCATTGCTAAGACGACGGTTGACGTACTCGAACGCCTTTACCCGGCTACGGTGCCGGCAGAGCTGCATCGCCGGTAAGCGTTGGGCATATGTCTTGCACTAGTCCCTGTCTCGGGATGGACCCGAACAACGGAGGCTTTATGAACAAGGATCAAGTCAAAGGGCGTACCAACACGGCGACCGGCAAGATCAAGGAAGGCGTCGGTAAGGCCACTGGAGACAAGGAATTGGAAGACAAGGGAACCGCAGAGAAGGTGGGCGGCAAAGTTCGCTCGACCTTTGGCGACGTCAAAGAGGACATCAAGAAAAGCACACGGTAAGACCTTGGCCGGGCACTACGGCGTCAGTGCGCCGCGTTACTCAGCGTCGCCGCTCCGTTTGCCCGGTCACCTTCCACCCACGCGTGCAAGGCGGTGCGTTCGAGTTTGCGCAGAGCGCGTTGCTGGCGTCCTACGCAGCGCAGATATTGCGCAATCACTGTATTTTGCTTCGCCAGTTCAATGAGCGGCGTCGCGTCGCGCATCGTGACCTCGCCGTAGCGCCGCTCGACCTCCGCTAGACCCCGCCCGGCGCGCTCCAGCGCCCACTGGCCGTACAGATGGGCCAGAACGACTGTAAGCGCAAGAGGGACGCTGGCGACTCCGAAAAACGTCGAGCCGTAGGCATTGCCGATCTCAAATGCCGCGCCTACGTCCGCGGCCCACGCTAAAAACATTCCCACTCCCAGAAACGTTGCTACGCGCCCGCGCCGCTCCAGTTCGAGGCAGCGTCTGGAGTCGGTTAGCCGCCAACGTTGCAACTCCGCTTGATCCGGGGGAAATGCCAGCACATCGATTGCCGGCCTGCTTGCCGCCGCCGCTACATGTGCCGCGTGGACTGCCACATCCATCTGCGCAGAGAAATCGTTCGAAATGGAGAATATTCGACTTGCACTGGAGGCGAGCGTTCGCTGGCCCGCTCGAACGCACCTAAATCCGTTACGGGAAAATAAGGGCCGCTAACGGTCTGTCCAAGTGCGTACGGCCCAATACCCGGCGGCTCCCGCACGCCCGATAGCGCTGCCCCCCTGGCAATATCCATCATTGCGATCTGCGCTGACCATCCCCTAAGCGTCGCCAGGTTGGTCAACTCGTAAGTCACGTAGGCCAGAAATCCGAACAACGCGCTCAGCGCCGCCGCGCGTACCCAATCCTGCGCAGCGACTGCCCGCAGCACGCCGAAGGTCACGATGCCGATCGGGTACAGCGCATAAAACGCAGCGGCGGGCGCCAGGTTGGGCTGCTCCAGGATCAGCTGTGGCATCTGCGCTTTGAACAGCTTGCTCATCACGAGCGATAGCCACAGCAAGTCGATCGCGACGAACACCGCGCCGCTGACAACGTAAGCAATTGCGAAACGCTGCATACGACCTTTACGCGTGGCAGGTTAGCGAGGCAACACTATTCCACCGTCACCGACTTCGCCAGATTCCTCGGCTTGTCGACGTCGGTTTTCCGCGCGACCGCCGTGTGATACGCAAGCAACTGCAGCGGCACGACGTGCAGGATCGGCGACAACGGCCCGTAGTGCTCGGGCAGCTTGATGACGTGAATGCCGGGCGCTGATTCGATCTGCGTGTCGGCATCGGCGAAGACGTACAGCTGCCCGCCACGCGCACGCACTTCCTGCATGTTCGATTTGAGTTTTTCGACCAGGGCGTCGTTCGGGGCGACGGTCACCACCGGCATCTCAGCGGTGACCAGCGCCAGTGGTCCGTGCTTCAGCTCGCCGGCCGGGTAGGCCTCGGCGTGGATGTAGCTGATCTCCTTCAGTTTCAACGCACCCTCGAGCGCAATCGGGTAGTGCAGTCCGCGGCCGAGAAACAACGCGTGCTCCTTGCGCGCGAACTCCTGCGACCACGCGATCACTTGCGGTTCGAGCGCGAGCACGGCCTGCAACGCGGCCGGCAAATGGCGCAATGCGCGGATGTGTCCGCGTTCTGACGCTTCATCGAGACAGCGGCGCTGCTTGGCGATTGTCAGCGTCAACAAAAACAGCGCCACCAGCTGCGTGGTGAATGCCTTGGTCGACGCGACGCCGATCTCGACTCCGGCGCGCGTGAAGAACTGCAGCGCGGTTTGGCGTGCCATTGCGCTGGTCGCCACGTTGATGATGCCGAGCGTGTGCTTCATCCCAAGCGACTGCGCGTGCTTCAGCGCCGCGAGCGTGTCTGCGGTCTCGCCCGATTGCGAGACCACGACGACCAAGGTGCGCGGATTCGGCACGCTGTCGCGGTAGCGGTACTCGCTGGCGATCTCGACTTGCGTCGGCAGCCCGGCGATCGATTCGAGCCAGACCTTTGCGATCAACCCCGCGTAGTAGCTGGTCCCGCAGGCAAGAATCAGCGCGGAGTCGACGGTGGCGAGCACGTCCGCCGCCCCTCCACCGAACAACTCAGGCGTGATCGATTCGATACTTTCGATCGTGTCGCTGACCGCGCGCGGCTGCTCGAAAATCTCCTTCTGCATGTAGTGCTGATACGGCCCCAATTCGGCGCCACCGGCAACCGCCTTGACCGTGTGCACCGGCCGCTGCACCGGAGCACCCGACGCGTCGACGACCTGCGCTCGCGTCAGATCGATGTCGACAACGTCGCCGTCCTCGAGATAGACAATTTGATCGGTGGTGCCGGCGAGCGCCAGCGCGTCCGACGCCAGAAAATTCTCGTCTTTGCCGAGCCCGACCACCAGCGGCGATCCGCTGCGCGCCCCCACCAACCGCTGCGGCTCGCCCTTGTGCATCACCGCGATCGCATACGCACCCTTGAACCGCGCCACTGCGGCTCGCACCGCGGCCAGCAGGTCGCCTCGATACAGCTGATGAATCAGATGCCCAATGACTTCAGTATCGGTCTCGGTGACGAACTCATAACCGGCGCTCTTCAGCTCCGCGCGGATCGATTCGTAATTTTCGATGATGCCGTTGTGCACGACCGCGACTTCATCGCGCGAAAAATGGGGATGCGCGTTGCCGGTGACCGGTGCGCCGTGGGTCGCCCACCGCGTATGCGAAATACCGAGGTGCCCCGCCAGCGCCGACTGCCTGATCTGGGATTGCAGCTCGGCAACGCGCGCCGTGCTGCGTGAGCGCGTCAGCGCGCCGTCCTGCAGTAGGGCCACTCCGCACGAGTCATAACCGCGGTACTCGAGCCGGCGCAGGCCTTCGACCAGGACCGGGGTGATATCGCGCGTCGCAACCGCGCCTACGATGCCGCACATTTCAAGCCTTCTTTTCTTTCGTCGGGCGCTTCCAGCCGTCCCGCGTTGTCTGCTTGGCGCGTGCGACGGTCAGTTTGCCCTCAGGCGCATTTTTGGAAATGACCGAGCCCCCCGCGATCGTCGCACCCTGGCCGATCGTGACCGGCGCCACCAATACCGCATTCGAACCGATCGAAACATCATCGCCGATCACGGTGCGATGTTTGCGCGCGCCGTCGTAGTTAGCAGTGATCGTACCCGCGCCGATGTTGACGTTGGCGCCAACGGTTGCGTCACCGACATACGCCAGATGATTTGCTTTCGAGGCGCGGCCGAGCGTGCTGGCCTTGACCTCAACGAAGTTGCCGATATGCACTTCGTCGCCCAGGTGCGCGCCGGGGCGCAGGCGTGAGTACGGGCCGATCCGCGCGGCGGCGCCGATCGTCGCGCCGGTCAGATGCGAAAACGGCAGCACTTCGGTGCCGGCGCCGACCGAGCAATCGCGCAGCACGCAGTAGGCGCCGATGCGCACGCCGTCGGCAAGATCGACCTGGCCTTCGAAGACACACCCGACGTCGATCGACACCTCGGCACCGACGCTTACCTTGCCCCGTACGTCGATACGCGCCGGATCGGCCAACGTTGCGCCGCGCTCCATCAACTCGCTCGCGACCCGGCGCTGCGCGATGCGCTCAGCCGCGGCCAGCTGCTCCTTGCTATTGACGCCGAGAGTTTCATCCGGGTCGGGGCACTCCACCGCAACCACACAGCAGTGCTCCGCCACGGCCTGCGCAATCACATCGGGCAGGTAGTACTCGCGCTGCGCATTGTCGTTCGACAGTGCTTTGAGCCAATGCTTCAACCTGCACGTCGGCGCGATCAGAATGCCGGTGTTGACCTCGGTCAATTTGCGCTCGTCTTCGTTGGCATCGCGCTCTTCGACGATGCGCAGCACGTTGCCGTGCCAGTCCCGCACGATGCGCCCATAGCCGGCGGGTTGCGCCAGCTGCATCGTCAACAGCGCGACATCGCCGCTCGCGGCGAATAGTCGTTTCAGCGTGGTCGACCGGATCAACGGCACGTCACCGTACAGAACCAAAGTAGGCGCCGCGTCGTCCAATAGCGGTGCCGCTTGCAGCACCGCATGCCCGGTTCCGAGCTGTTGCGATTGCTCGACGAACCGCAGCCGGTGGCCGGATGACGGCCCGGAAAGGAACGTTTCTTGCACCTGCTGAGCGCCGTGGCCGACGACAATCACTATATTGATAGCCATTCCGTGGGTGGCGTCGCCGACGGCATCCAGCACGTGCGCCAGCATCGGACGGCCGGCGACGGGGTGGAGCACTTTCGGCAGGGATTTTGCAAGCGACGGCCCCATCCGCTTGCCTTGTCCTGCAGCAAGTATCACGATGTTCATGCGCGTTTGTGCACGTTGATTGAGGCCAGCATCGGAGGTTCAATTGCGCAACGATTCTAGTTCACTGATGAGCAACTATTCCGCGGGTGCGTTCGCTCGTCTGGCTGCGATTACCGCGCTCACGATTTCCGTCGCAAGCTGTGCCGCGATGAAGATCGGCTACAACAACGCCGATACGCTCGCATTGCTCCAACTCGACAACTATGTCGACCTCACCGCCGATCAGGAGCTGACCGCCAAAGAGCGAATCAATCCACTGATGGCCTGGCACCGCGCGACGCAGTTGCGCGATTACGCGGCGTTTATCGACAAGATGCGTGCGAAGGTCGCTGGCCCGGTGACCGTCGCCGACGTGATGGACTTCAACCAGCAGCTGAACGCGCGGATGATGACGGCGGCCGACAAAGCGGCGCCCGATATCGCGCACCTCGCGCTCACCCTGGCGCCGGACCAGATCGATCGCGCTGCGAAGAAAATTGCCAACGACGCTACCAAGGCGCG
>JACCSD010000058.1 GCA_013813185.1 Burkholderiaceae bacterium | reverse complement strand
CAAGCAAGACTGATGCCGATTTTATGCTGCTCAGGCACGAAAACTGCCGAATTCCCAAACCAATATAGCCACTACAGCCAGGGAGCAAGCATGGACCGCGATGACGTTGTCGAAACACTCAACGACTTGATTGAAAACTGCAAAGATGGCGAATACGGCTTTCGGACGTGCGCCGAGCACGCCAAGTCCGCGAACTTGAAAACCGTATTTACAGAGCGTGCGGGACAGTGCCGTACGGCCGCCGAAGAATTGCAAACGCTGGTGACGCGCTTCGGCGGGACCCCGGACTCCACCGGTACCGTCTCCGGTGCGGCACATCGCGGGTGGGTGGCGGTGCGAGGAGCGCTTGCTCTTGACGACGATCAGGCGATGCTCAATGAATGCGAGCGCGGTGAGGACATCGCCATCAACCGCTATCGCAAGGCGCTTGAAGAAGCGCTACCGCCCGAGGTTGAGCAGATGGTTCGCCGCCAGTTTGAAGGAACTCGACGCAACCACGATCAGATCAAGGCGCTGCGCGACAGCCATAAGACGACCGCGTAGTGTCGATTGAGGGCTCGTGGTTTCTTTACCGCGCGCTTTGTGCTTTGAAAGCTCGTCGCGTGCAACGCTTGACTGCGCGCGCCAGCGTAGAACGGACCGAGTAAAGTTGATCCGAACGAAGGGGAGACCACAATGAGCAAAACATTAACTGTCTCAGTCGCGGTTGCACTGGTTGCGCTCTCACTGGGCGCTTGCAGTGATCGCAAGACGACCACCACGACGCCGGCTGCGACGACTACACCGGCCTCAACGCCGCCAGCCAGCACGTCAGTGCCCGCCTCGACCGGACCTGTCATTGCGCCGGGCACGGGCGAGGACGTTACGAAAAAAGGTACGAGCACTGGAATGGTCGGTGGTGAGGCCGGCACGGTCGCTTCCAGTGGAAAGCCGGGCACGGGAACCGAGAGTGGTGCCGGCACTGGGGCAGCCGAAAGCAGCGGTAGCAAGACGACTAATAAAAAGTAGGGCTGCCTAGCCGCCGATCATCGATCGAGGCTGTACCCATCGATCGAAGTCTTCGGCGCTGACGTGACCCGAGGCGACCGCCGCTTCGCGTAAGGTGCTGCCTTCCTGGTGCGCGCGCTGCGCTATCTTGGCTGCCTTGTCGTAGCCGATCTGCGGCGCGAGCGCCGTTACCAGCATCAACGATCGGTCGACCATCTCGGCGATACGGTCGGGCCGGGCGGAAATACCGTGCGCACAATGCCGATCGAAGCTCGACATCGCGTCCGACAACAGCCGCACGCTCGACAGTGCATTGTGTGCAAGCACCGGCCGGCAGACGTTCAGTTCAAAATTGCCCGAGGCGCCGGCAAAGTTGATCGTCACGTCATGTCCGAATACCTGCATGCAGACCATGATCAGCGCTTCACTCTGGGTCGGGTTCACCTTGCCCGGCATGATCGAACTGCCCGGCTCGTTTTCCGGCAATGCGATCTCCCCGATCCCGGAGCGCGGCCCACTGGCAAGGAGGCGAACGTCGTTAGCGATTTTTAACAGAGCAGCAGCGAGTGTCTTCAGCGCCCCATGGGCAAACACTAACGGGTCACTGGCGGCTAGCGCCGCGAACTTGTTCGGCGCCGGCACAAACGGCAAGCCGGTGGCTGCAGCGAGTTGTGCGGCGACGCGTTTTCCAAACTCGCGATGCGTCGCGATCCCGGTGCCGACCGCGGTGCCGCCGATGGCGAGCGGAAGCAGGGCATCGATGCCTTGCCGAACGGCACTCTGCGCAAACTCGAGCTGGGCCGCGTAGCCGGAAAACTCCTGTCCCAGGGTCAGTGGCGTCGCATCCTGCAAGTGCGTGCGGCCGATCTTGATGATGTGATCGAACTCCTCTGCCTTGGCTAACAGCGTGTTGCGCAGCGCTGATAGCGCAGGTTGTAACCGTTCGCTCAGCGCTTTGGCGACCGCGACGTTGATCGCGGTGGGGAAGACGTCGTTGGTGGACTGGCCGCGATTGACTTCGTCGTTGGGATGCACGATGCGCCCTACGCCACGCGGGTGACCCAGCAGTTCGGACGCGCGATTCGCCAGCACCTCGTTGACGTTCATATTCGTTTGCGTGCCCGATCCACTTTGCCAGAGCGAAAGCGGAAACTGGTCGGAATGCGCGCCCGCCAGCACTTCGTCGGCTGCGGCTGAAATCGCTGCCGCGTGTGCCGGATCGATCACCCCGAGCTCCGAATTCACCAAGGCTGCCGAGCGCTTGACCAGCACCAGCGCGCTTATCAATTCCGGTGGCATGCATTCGCTGGAAATGGCGAAGTGATGCAGGGCGCGTTGAGTCTGGGCGCCCCATAGCCTGTCGTCGGCGACTTCAATGTCGCCGAACGTGTCGTGCTCAATGCGAAAGGAGGCCTTGGCGCCGCTCACACTCTTGACCATTTGCCGAAGCATAGTGGGTTCGGCGTCACGCCAGGCGCTTAGCGGTCGGGCGCCCGCGTTACGCGCTTAACTCGCGTTCCGGCTATTGCTCGCCGTCCGGTGCCGTGTCGTCTCCGAGATTTTCATCGGCGTCAACGATGATGCGATCGAGGGCATCAGCCGGCATCGGTGTGGTGGAGCCCATGAGCCGATCGGGACCAATGTCACTGCCGGCCTCTACCTCGGTGTCGCGTCCCGCGCTCGCACGCTCGCCGGTGCCGCCCGCGTCGCTGTCGCTGTCGAGATTGGCGTCGCCGACGTCGGGCCCGGCGCCGCCGCTGTGCGTCGCGTCTTCATGGGTGCCCTTATCGAGGCCGACCACGTCGGCATCGGGCTCGTAGATGCCCGGGCCCTGCAGGTCGCTGCCGCTGTCCGACGTATCGCTGGGGCCAAGCGCGCGCGTTCCGTGCCCCTTGTCAGTGACGGGAGGAGTTGATAGTTCCAAATCAAGCGTGCTGTCC
>JACCSD010000049.1 GCA_013813185.1 Burkholderiaceae bacterium | reverse complement strand
CGAACACGGGTTCGGGCCAGCGCTGCTGGCGAAAGCAATCGTTCAGGCGCCACTGCATCGAGCGCAGTGTGCCCTGCGATACGCGATACGCGGGCCAGGTCGTGAACGCGCGCTCGGCGTCTTCCTTCACGTTCGCGATATTGGGCAGATCCTGCAAACGGATGCGCTGGCCGGTCACGCCGTGGCAGCTGGCACACGAGAAGTCATACGGACCGGCGCGCATGTAGAACAGCTGCTTGCCGCGCTCGTATGCATCTTTTTCCATCGGATGCGCCTGCGAAATCTTTACCGGCACGCCGCGCGACTGCTCGACGCCGTAAGCGGCCAGCGCTTCGATATCGGTTTGCCGCTGTCCCGCGCCCGAGAACGGGTTCTTGGTGACCGCTGCCGCATCCAGGCCTTGCAACGTCACCATGCAATGCACGACGCGGCTTTCGTAATCCATCACCTTGCCGGTGTCGGCGAAGTAGCGCGGCAGCTGCGCGTAAGCGCCCTTGACCACACCCGGCCCCAGACCAAGATCACATCGTTCGAGCGACGCCTTCTGCGGGCCGCGCTTTTCCTTCCACAATGCCTCGCCGCGCGCGACCACCAGCTCTGCCGGGTTGCCGTCCTGCAGAAGTTCGCGATAACGCGCAATCGCGTCGGCGGTGCTGTTTTGTGCCTGTGCCGCCGCGCACGACAGTGCCAACGCGCTACCGGCCAGTGCAGCCTGTATGTTTGCCTTCATCCCAATCATCCCCCACTCGTCTGTTCCGCGCCGCTCTTGAGTGGCGCTGCAATCACGTAATCGTCGCTTCGTCGGTGCGCGTATCGCCTTTGTTATCGGTCCACGTGACTGTGAGCTTGTCGCCTTTCCTGCCGCCCTTGAACTTGAACTGCAAATACGGGTTCTTCGCAACCGCGGGCCCCCACTCGGCGTTGAGCACGGGCTTGCCATTGTGAGTAACCGTCACGTTCGAAATGAAGTGCGCCGGCACAATCTTTCCGGCCGAGTCACGCCGTTGCCCGGTTTCCATTTCATGCGCCATCAGGACGCGCACGTCGACGCCGTCCGGCTGCTCGGTGGCGCGAATTCTCATTGGATCTGCCATACATCCTCCGCGCGCAAAAGTACAAACCTACTTTTGCGCGATTAGTGAGTGTGGAATCGCCGGCAAAGCCGGACAATTCGACAAGAACAAAAGCCAATCATCAATCACTAGCCGCCGCATCCGCCCAAGGTGACTTTCACTTCCTTGGTCGCCACATAAAACTTGTTATCGGCCTTGACCACCGCGTGCACGTTCGAAGTCTGGCCCATCTTGATGCGGGTCGCGACGTTGGCTTCTGTGCCGGCCGGAATGCCGAAGCCCGCTGCCAGCGAGTTCGGATTCTTTTCGACCAGGATGTAGACGTTCTGCGTGTTTGGAATCTTGCTGGTGACGCCGACCGGAACCACAGCACCGTTTTCTGCGATGTCAGGCGCGGTAATGGTGATGTCGCCGCTCTGCGCTGCCGTTGTGCCTCCGAGCGCCTTGACCGTTTCATCGAGACTCTTCGTCTCGAATGCCGCCTTGTTCCACGCCTGTTGCTGCGCGAACGCTTCGTCGGCGCCGAGCAGGCCGGCGGTAGCCAACAGCGCGAACACACCGCTTACCCTTACAAATTCCCTGCGATCTTGATTCATCGAATGTCTCCTGCCGCTCGTCTAAAGAGCATTTAAGAATGCAACATTGCACTGTAGCAGCGTGCTCACTGCGTGAACTCGCGCTTTCGGGATAACCCCGATTTCAAAAGTCATTTCGCGCCACCGACAATCCAGCGCGCGATCTCACTCGCATCGCTGTCCTTCAAAGCGGGCTGTGGCGGCATCGGAGCCGCGCCCCAAACGCCTTGCCCGCCTTCCTTGATCTTCTGCAACAGATACGCATGCGCGTCGGCGCGGCCCTGGTACTTGCTCGCGATCTCGTTGAAGCCGGGTCCGACGATCTTGTTCGTCATGCCGTGGCACGCCATGCACGCATTGCGTGTCAGCATGACCTTGGGGTCGGCTTTCGCTTCGACCGCGGCCGGTGCTGCAGCTGCGGCAACCGCAGGGCCCGGCTTGCCGTCTTTACCGGCCTCGTAGCGAGCGGTGTCGATGCCGCGCATCGGACCGAGCGGGCGCTTCTGCTGTGCCAGGTTGCCGTTTTGGTTGCGCGCGAACTCGGGAAGCTCGGAAGCGACCTTCACCTCTTTCACGCAATCCTTCATGCACAGCGTGCCTTGCACGTCCGGCTTGCCCTGTACGCGAGCCAGGCCGTGTGCGGTCGTGAAACCGTTGCGATTCGGCATCTGTACGCTAAGCAGCGTCTTTTCGTTCAGCTCGTAATCGGCGGGAACGATTTCATTCAGATGCAGCACGTATGCGGTGACCGCGTACGTTTCATCGACGCTCAGCGATTGTGGATTGGCCCACGGCATCGCACGAAAAATGTAATCCCACAGCGTCGTCGCGTAGTTGAGCTTTGTGCCCAGCGTTCGCAGCCCGTCGGACTGCAACAGCATCGACGCACGGCCGGTCGCCAAGTCGTCCTTGCGCACGCCGCCGGCGATCGGCATGTAGCGATTGCTTTCGCCGAACGTACCGTGGCAGCTTGCGCACTGGGCGTCGTAAATCTTCTGGCCCTGCGCGACGGTGCCCTTGCCCGCTTTGAGCCCGTGTCCGTCGGGGCGCACATCGATATCCCACGCAGCGATCTCCTGCGGCGTAGGAGCACGGCCCAGGCCGTAGCGCGGCACCTGCTGCGCCTCGACCGGCAACATCACTGCCAGCAACACGACCGCGCACAGCGCGCTAAGCGACCTGGACATTCCACACTTCGCCGTCGGGTTGCACGCGCCAGGTCTGCACCGCGTTGTTGTGATAGATCGAACGCACGCCGCGCACCGCGCGCAGCTGATGAATGTTGGGCTGCACGTGGCCGGTTTCGTCGACCGCCCGGCTCTGCAGCAACGCCGGCGCGCCGTCCCAGTTCCAATCGATGCGGAACCGCGACAGGGCCTTGGTCAGCACGGGCTCCTGCAGGCGAGCCGTCTGCCAGTTGCGGCCGCCGTCGACTGACACGTCGACGCGCTTGACTCTGCCGCGCCCCGACCACGCCAGTCCTGTTATTTCGAAGTACCCCTTGCCGACGAGCCTTTGGCCGCCCGATGGCATCGTGATCACCGATTTGACTTCCTGAACACCGGAATACTGACGGTGCATACCGTCGGGCAACAGATCGATGTAGTGCAACGATTCCTCGCGCGTGTTCCACGGCTTGTCCCCGACTTCGAGCCGGCGCAGCCATTTCACACTCGACACGCCCTGCACGCCGGGAACCAGCAACCTCAGCGGATAGCCGTTCTCCGGCCGCAGCATCTCGCCGTTCTGCCCGTAGACGACCATTACATCGGCGAGCGCAAACTCCATCGGGATCGTGCGTGTCAGCGCCGAGCCGTCGGCGCCTTCCGCCAATACGAACTTGCCTTTCGCACGATCAAACCCTGCCTCGTCGAGCAGCGTGGACAGCAACACGCCCGTGAACTCGCTGCACGCGATCATGCCGTGCGTGTACTGCACCGTCGGCACGGCCACATTGGCCCACTCCATGCCGCCGTTGGCACCGCACTCGATGAAGTGAATACGCGAAACCGACGGAAACCGCATCACATCGTCCATCGTCAGCATCAACGGACGCTTGACCAGGCCATGAATCATCAGTCGATGCTGCTGGGGGTCAACCTCTGGCATACCGGAGTGATGCCGCTCGAAGTGCACGCCGCTCGGCGTGATAATGCCGAACAGATTCTGCAGCGGAGTGAAGCTGATGCTGGCCTGCGGCTGCGGCGTGAGACCTGGACTTTGACGCCGCTGCACATTCGCCTCGTGCTTCGAGGGCATGCCGTAGCCGGTGGTCACCACCGGCGCGCCGAGCGAACGTGTCCACGGCGGAACAAGCGCTGCGCTGGTCGTTTGCGCAGCGGCGCCGGTGCTCGCGACCAAGGCGCTCGCCGCCACGCTACCGCGAAGAAAATTTCGGCGCTGCAAGCGGAGCAGCGCCTCCGGCAGATGATCCTCCGGCGCTGCAATGACGCGTGCGGCGTTCACACCTTTCATGCGCGCTGCATAAAGCGCTTCAGCGTGCGATTCGATACCGACTTCTCGTCGACCTGGCTCGCCATCTGCACGCACGCAGTACGGCACAGCGTCACGATGTTCGGATCGGCGATCGAATAAAACGTCGACGCTCCCTCGCGCCGCCGCTTCAAGACGCCTTTGCCATACATCAAGTTCAGGTGTCGCGAAACATTGGTCTGCGTCGACTCGACCCGCTCAACAATCTCGGAGACGCTCAGCTCCCCTTCACAGATCGCGTTCAGAATCTTCAGTCGTGTCGGTTCCGACAGCAGCGCGAAATAGCCGGATACGACTTCAAACAGGCGATCGAGCTCGGGATCCATCGGGTTGCGAATATGCGCATATGCGCAAGAG
>JACCSD010000042.1 GCA_013813185.1 Burkholderiaceae bacterium | reverse complement strand
CGTTCGAGCGCACCAGCGAATAGCCAAACATGCCGGGCGTCAGCGGTGTCGGATCGACGCCCTTCTTGGCTGCCCAGCTGTGTGGCGTTTCGGCAAAATTGAACCACTCGAATTCGAGCCCGCACATCGGTTGGACACCGAGCTTCTCGGCGCGCTTGATCACTTTCTTAAGCAATTGCCGAGGGCAGATCGGGAACGGCGTCCCATCGGCGTTGACGAAGTCGCCTAGGAAAAATGGCACGTGGTCATCCCACGGCACGTTGCGCCCGGTGGCTAGGTCAAGCTGCACCATCGCATCCGGAAAGCCGTGCTGCCAACCGATTACATGCGCGTTGTCGTACACGCTGTCGGTCATGTCCCAGCCGAACACGACGTTGCAGAATCCAAATCCGCCGTCGACGGCAGACAGGAACTTGTCCTTGTGCAGATACTTGCCGCGCAGCACGCCGTCGATGTCGGTGACCGCCACCTTGACTTTGCCCGCAGCGGAGCTTTGCACCGCCTTGACCGGGTCGCTCAGGGGGTAATCGTCGGGCCTCGGCGTTCGGGTCTTGCTTGCCATCTTCGCTCCTTCGTCGGCAGCCAGTCTGAATCAGCACGCGCCAAATGTCCAAGCCCTACAATTGCGCGTTTTTTGTCTCTCGCTGAGAATGCAATGCCGATTTACGCGTACAAGTGCGCCGAATGCAGCCACCAAATGGATGTAATCCGGAAGGTGTCTGACCCGCCGCTGCTCGATTGCCCCAGCTGCGGCAAGCCCGCGCTCGTCAAGCAAGTCACCGCGGCCGGATTCCAGTTGAAGGGTGCCGGTTGGTACGTCACCGATTTTCGCGACCAGGGGTCGGGAAAGAAAAAAGACGGCGTGAAGCCTGACGAAAAGGCGACCACCGATCAGTCGGCCGATTCGAAGGGCGAGTCGAAGACGGAGACCAAGAGCGATACAGGCGCCGATGCAAAAACCGTGGCGAAATCGGACACCAAGACCGAATCGAAGTCTGATTCGAAGTCCGAAACGAAATCCGAATCGAAAGGCGAGAGTGGGAGTAAACCTGCGCCTGCTCCTGCAGGACCACCCGCGCCGAAGGGACCGTCGAGCGGTACAGGTTGACGCCCGAACATGTTCAAAAAATATCTAATCGCCGGGTTGCTGGTCTGGATTCCGCTGGCGATCACCTTCTGGCTGCTCGATGTGATCGTCAGCACAATGGATCAGACGCTGCTGTTGCTGCCCACCAGCTGGCGGCCCGATGCGCTGTTGCCGTTCCACATTCCGGGCATCGGATTGTTGATGTCGCTGTTGGTCGTGCTGGCGACCGGTGTGCTCGCCGCCAACATCATCGGCGAACGGCTGCTGCGCTGGTGGCATGGCCTGCTGAACCGGATCCCGATCGTGCGCTCGATCTATTCGAGCGTGAAACAGATTTCCGACACCCTGCTCGCGACGCGCGGCCAATCGTTTCGCAAAGTCGTGATGATCGAGTTTCCGCAGCGTGGCCAATGGACGCTCGGCTTCGTGGTCGGACCTCCAGGCGCCACGATAGCGGCGGCGACGGCGGCGGACGTGATCACCGTGTACGTACCGACGGCGCCAAATCCAACATCGGGCTACGTGCTGGTGGTGCGTCCGGAAGAGGTGCGCGAGGTCGACATCAGCGTGGACGACGCCCTGAAGTTCCACATCTCGCTGGGCGTGGTATCGCCGCGGGTCGGCGCCCGTACGCAGCGTTCGGCGTTAACCGCGGCGGGCCCCGCGCAGCCGGCGGCGCCGGTTGAGACAATCAGCCATCTTGATTAAGCTGCGGCCCATGATGACGACGAAAATCTGCTGCCCGCTGCCCGTCACCTCGAATCGAAACCGCTAGGGTCGAGCGGCCAGCGACCGTTCGACCCGCGTGCCGCCGGCACGCTCCACCGCTGTAAAAATCCCGATAACTCAAGCAGCCGGACTGCAAAGCAGGCCGGCTCCCCTGAACATGACAAGAACCGAATATGCGGGCCTGGTGGACGCCAGGTTCATCGGCCAGACGATCACCTTGTGCGGCTGGGTCCATCGACGACGCGATCACGGCGGCGTTATTTTCATCGACCTTCGAGATCGCGAAGGTCTGGTGCAGGTCGTCTGCCATCCCGATCGAGCCGACGTGTTTTCCGCGGCCGAAAAAGTGCGCAGCGAGTACTGCCTTGAGATCGTCGGTACTGTGCGTCGCCGTCCCGAAGGAACCGTCAACGCGGCGCTGACGTCGGGTGAGATCGAAGTGTTGTGCGAGCGGCTGACGATTCTGAACCCCTCGGTGCCGATCCCGTTTCAGCTCGATGATGACAATTTGTCGGAAACCACGCGGCTGACGCATCGCGTTCTGGATCTTCGCCGGCCGGAGATGCAGAAGAACATGATGCTGCGTTATCGGGTCACGATGGCGGTGCGCAAGTACTTGGATGCTGCCGGCTTCATCGACATCGAAACGCCGATGCTGACGCGAAGCACGCCCGAAGGAGCGCGAGACTATCTTGTACCGTCGCGCGTCCACCCGGGATCCTTTTTCGCCTTGCCGCAGTCACCGCAGCTTTTCAAGCAGCTGCTGATGGTCGCGGGATTCGACCGCTACTATCAGATCGTCAAATGCTTTCGCGACGAGGACTTGCGCGCCGACCGCCAGCCGGAGTTCACGCAGATCGATATCGAAACTTCGTTTCTGGACGAAGTCGAGATCCGCGCCACTATGGAACAGATGATCCGCGTGGTATTCGATGAGGTGCTCGCGGTCAAGCTGCCGCAGCCGTTTCCGGTGATGGCGCACGCGGATGCGATGCGGCTGTACGGCTCCGACAAACCCGATCTTCGCATCGGCCTGCAGCTGACGGACCTGACCGACGTGATGCGGGATGTTGAGTTCAAGGTGTTCAAGGCAGCGACCGAGATGAAGGACGGCAGGGTCTTCGCTTTGCGCATCCCGGGTGGCGGTGAGCTGCCGCGCTCAGATATCGACGGCTATACGGACTTCGTCAAGATTTACGGCGCCAAGGGTCTGGCTTACATCAAGGTCAATCAAGCTGCGCAGGGGCCGGGTCAGAAGTTACGCCAGGGGCTGCAGAGCCCGATCATCAAGAACCTGCACGATGCTGCACTGGCTGAGGTCATTGAGCGCACCGGGGCGAAAGACGGCGACTTGATTTTCTTCGGCGCCGACCGCGCGAAGATCGTTTACGACGCCCTCGGAGCTTTGCGCAGCAAGATCGGACACAGCGAGTTCGGCCGTGCGCGCGGTTTGTCGCAGGACGGCTGGCAGCCGCTCTGGGTGGTTGACTTCCCGATGTTCGAGTTCGACGAGGAGGCGCAGCGCTACGTGGCCGCGCATCATCCGTTTACGAGTCCGAAGGACGGGCACGAAGACTATTTGTCGACCGATCCCGCGCAGGCGCTGGCCAAAGCGTATGACTTCGTGCTCAATGGCTGGGAAATCGGCGGCGGCTCGATCCGGATTCATCGCGAGGAGGTTCAAAGCAAGGTGTTCCGCGCGCTGAAGATCGGTGCCGAAGAGGCGGGCGCCAAGTTCGGGTTCCTGCTCGACGCGCTGCAGTACGGCGCGCCGCCCCACGGCGGCGTCGCATTCGGGCTGGACCGGCTGGTCGCAATGATGGCCGGCGCCGAATCGATCCGCGATGTGATCGCGTTTCCGAAGACGCAACGCGCGCAGGATCTGCTGACGCAGGCCCCCAGCGCGGTCGATGAAAAGCAGCTGCGCGAACTGCACATTCGGGTGCGCGGCGAAGCCAAGGCGGCGGAACCCAGAGTCGCGTAGTTGCGCCGTCAATGCGCCGATGAAGATTCCGGAGTCGGTGCTGGTCGTTATCTACACGCCGGCACTCGATGTGCTCATCGTCGAGCGGGCCGATCATCCAGGATTCTGGCAGTCGATTACCGGAAGCAAGGCAACGCCCGACGAACCGTTGCTCGCGACCTGCGTGCGTGAGGTAGCCGAAGAGACCGGCCTTACGGTGTCAGCCGGGCAGCTCGAAGACTGGGAAGTCAGCCATAGTTTCGTCATTTACAAGCACTGGCGTCATCGCTACGCGACGGGCGTTACGCACAATACGGAGCATGTTTTTGGGCTTTGCTTGCCGCACCGCTTCGAGCCGCAACTCAATCCGCTCGAACACATCCGACACCGATGGCTCGCCTGGCGCGCCGCCGCCGATGCCTGCTTTTCGTGGACCAACGCCGAGAGCATCCGGCGGTTGGGCCTGTTGGAAGCGAATCGCGGGGCTTAGCATCTCGCTGGCCGGTTTGGTCGTTTCCTCGAGCAGCATCGCGCAGCCGTCGCCGACCGTAGCGGTCGAGCGCGAAGGCGACACGTTTTATGTGAGGGCGCGCGCAACGGTCGCGGTCGATCCGCGCGTCGCCTGGGACACGATTACCGACTATGAACATATGCGCGACTTTTTGCCGAACATCGAACGATCCAGGGTGATTGCGCACAGCGGCCCGCGCATGACCGTCGAGCATATCGGGCAGTTTCCACTTTTCTTTTTCGACGTTCCCGTTCGGGTGCGTCTCGGGATCGTGCAGCAGCCGTTCGAGCGCGTCGTCGCGCGCTCCGAGCCCGGCGAAGTCGACGGCGCGCCACAAACATTGCGCTCCTTTATGGGCAGCTACGACCTGGCCGTGATCACCATCGAACGTCGCGCCGGCGTGCGGCTCGAATACGAATCGCAGTTCGAGCTGGCCGAGCCGCTGCCGCCGATCGTCGGCGACCTGTTCGGCACCGCGATGGTCACCAAAACCGTGCGCCTGCAGTTCGAGGCGATGGTGCGCGAGATGGTGCGGCGGCAGGCCGGCCGCGCATCCATCGAAAAGTCGCAGTGAGGCGAATAGCACTGGAAACGATCGCGAACCGGTCCTGGCTGGTAGCGGTCTGGCTCGCAGTGTCCGGCTGCGCGACCGTAGATCCGTACGCGTCGCCGCCGATGCTGCATAACCTGCAGCGCGAAGACGATGTCGGCTACTGCGCGCGGCTGTTTGCCGATATCGATCGCCGCATCGAGTCGCTCGGCGTACGCGACGCCGAAGCGCGGCGGGTCGCCGGGTTTCCCTATCTTCGTGTGGACCGCTTCAACGCGGCACTTGGGCAGCGTGCGACAGGCGCGGCGCAAGAGGAGGCGTGGCATGCCCGGCTGCAACGGCTTGATGAAGCGGCGCGCGCCGCCGAGCTGGTCAACGCCGCGTTAAGCATCGAGGATTTGCCGCGCTGCCGCGGCTTGCTTGGCGCGGCCGATGCAGCAGCCGTAGGGAAGTTGCGCGCCTCGGCGCAAGTGCCAGACGACTACAACATTGGCATGCGAGCGTTCGGTCTCTACCCACTCACCCGCTTGCCGTTCGCGGCGGGCATCGCGCGGTGGCACGCTACAACCCGCTCGGCGTTTGCGACGCCGATCGAGGCGCTACCGATCCAGGGCCAGCTACAGCGTTTTGGTCCGCCGACAAGCGTTTCGGAACCGGCGCCGCCGTTGAGCCTCGACCCGCTCGGCGTGCCCGTTTTCTCTGCGGCACAGGCGGCGGCGCTCTTTGTCCGGCACGCACCGATGCTGGAGATCGACGTGGCCGGGGGCTTTGATCGCATCGGGGCGCTGACGCTCGATGCGAACGATCAAGTCATCGTCGACGCGGCTGCGCCCATCGTCTACACGCGCCTTGCACACACGCTGCTTGGGGGCTTGATTCATCCGCAGCTGGTCTACACATTCTGGTTCAGCGAGCGTCTTGCCTCGTCTGACGGCCCGTTCGACCTGCTGGCAGGCAAGCTCGACGGGGTGGTTTGGCGCGTGACGCTGGATCTGGCCGGTGAGGCGCTGGTCTATGACAGCATGCACGCGTGCGGCTGTTATCACCTGTTCTTTCCGACTGAGAAAGTGGTGGCGCGTGATTTGCCTGAAACCCTCGATGAAACGCTGTTCGTTCCGCAAGCCGCACCTTCCGCGCGGCCGGGTGAGAAAGTCGTGCTGAGAATCGAGTCCGGCACGCATTACCTGCAGCGTCTGTCGATGACTTCCGAAACACGAACGGCTGATGCGGTTACCTATCAGCTGTTGGACGAGCGCGCGCTGACAACGCTGCCGCGCCGTGGCGGAGGCTCGCGCAGTGCCTACGACCCGGGTGGCCTGATTCCCGGCAGTGAGCGCGGCGAGCGCTGGTTCTTCTGGCCGATGGGAATTGAATCGGCTGGGCAGATGCGCCAATGGGGTCGTCACGCGACAGCGTTCATCGGCCGGCGCCATTTTGACGACCCCTTTCTTTTCGACGCTTACTTCGAAGTCCGTCGCTGAGAGAATGAAATTCCGCTAAAGCAGAAAAATACGCATTCATGAAGATTCGAGTAGCAACTTACAACATTCACAAGGGCGTCAGCGGCAGCTTGCGCAAGAGGGTGCGCATTCACGACGTGAAGCTCGCGCTGCATTCGATGGATGCCGATATCGTCTTTCTGCAGGAAGTGCAGGAAAAAAACGACCGCATGTCCACGCACAACGGCTATCCGACAGGTACTCAGCTCGACTTCCTGTGCACGGGCAGCTATCTGCATCGCGCGTACGGGATGAACGCGGTGTACCCGCATGGCCACCATGGCAACGCGATCGTTTCACGCCACGCGATCGGCCGCCACCTGAATCACGACATTTCGGACCACGCGCTCGAAAAGCGCGGGTTGCTGCACGCGGTATCGCATTTCGAAACGAGCAAAGGCGCGCTCGATGTGCACCTGATCAATACTCACTTTGGCCTGATCAGGCGCAGCCGGGTGCGGCAGGCCGAGTTCCTGATTGATTTCGTCAAGTCGGAAGTGCCGAAGGGAGCGCCGCTGATCATCGCCGGCGATTTCAACGACTGGCAGCGTGGCGTCGACCTCGTGCTGCACAACGAGCTCGACGTGTTCGAGGCGGCGTCCGAATTCAACCGCCGCCAGTCGAAGCCGCGCCTGCGCGACCGGCTCGTCCCGTGGCGCGAGCTGCCGCGCTCGCACACGGCACGCACCTATCCGAGCATGATGCCGTGGCTGCAGCTGGACCGCATTTACGTGCGCGGCTTCAAGGTCAACGATGTGCGTGTGCCGAAGGGAGTTGAATGGGCACAGCGCTCCGATCACATGCCGCTGATCGCGGATATGGAAGTGGCATGAATTTCCCGCACGGCCGCGCGAAGGAGAGCTCGCTCCTGCGCGACGCAAGGGCGCGCGGCGCAAACGGTGCGTCCGTATTCGTATCCGCATGAACGACGAGGCGTTGCGCGAGCCGCTGCCCGGTGCGCGGCGTGCGCAGCGCGCGCTCCGAAAACTGTCGACGAGTACGCGGCCGCTCGTCTACGGCGGCAATCGAATCGAATTGCTGAAAAATGGCGCGCAATACTTTCCGCGCCTGCTCGCTGCGATCGATAGTGCCAGGCAGTCGATCTACATCGAAACCTACATTTTCGAGCTCGACAGCGTCGGAGAAAAGGTCAGCGATGCACTGGCAGCGGCGGCGCAGCGTGGCGTCGCGGTCCATCTCCTTATCGACGGGTTCGGATCGCAAACCACCGCCGACGCGCTGATTGCGCGGTTGAAGCCGCAAGGCGCGAAGGTCATCGTGTTCCGCCGTACCCGCTGGTGGCGGCTGGACCGGCGGCTGCTGCGTCGGCTGCACCGGAAAGTAGCCCTGTTCGACGATCGGCTGGCGTTCATCGGCGGCATCAACATCATCGACGATCACCACCATCCGGATCCGGAGCCGGTGCGTGCCGGTCTCGGTCCCCGCTTCGACTTTGCGGTCGCGTGCGAAGGTCCTTTAGTGGCGGCGGTCTCTTATACGACGACGAGGCTTTGGTGGACGATGTCGGTGCTGCAGTTGAAACGCAGACCAAAGTGGCGGCCACAGCCGATCGAGCCGCCCGCTCTCGCACAAACGGGCATCCGCGCCGCGCTGTTGTTGCGAGATAACCTGCGCAACCGCCGCACGATCGAGCGCGCGTACCTGGACGCATTCGCGCATGCCCGGCACGAGGTGCTGATCGCAAATGCGTACTTTCTTCCGGGCAAGAAGTTTCGCGACGCGTTGTGCAATTTATCAAGCGGCGGCGTGCGGGTGCGCCTGCTGTTACAGGGCCGAGTCGAGTACCGGCTGCAGCACTACGCACAGCAGGCGCTCTATGGGGAGTTGGTCAAGTGCGGGATCGAAATTTACGAATACACGCCGAGCTATTTGCACGCCAAGGTCGCGGTGGTCGATCAAAAGTGGGCGACGGTCGGATCCAGCAATATCGATCCGTATAGCCTTTTGCTGGCGCGTGAGGCGAACGTGGCGGTGTACGACGAAACCTTCGCGGGCGATCTGCAACGCGCACTCGAAGCGGCCATCACCAGTGAGTCCAGCGTGGTCGATGCCGCGGCGTGCGCTCGGCGCAGTCGTTTGCGGCAAGCGTTAAGTTGGGCGGCGTATCAACTGGTACGAGTGCTGACGATGGTCGCGACGCGCCGCGCCGACGGTTAATCTCCCCTGCGCCTCCACCCATCTCCACCGGTCGCTGCCGCATCTGGCCGGTGCAACACTGCCTCATATGAACGAAGCTCCGCTGATCGTCGCCCGTCCACAGGGGCTGTATTGCCCGCCGGGTGACTTTTATATCGATCCCTGGCGCGAAGTCGAGCGCGCGGTGATCACGCACGCGCATGGCGATCACGCACGGCCGGGGCATGCAAGGTATCTGGCAGCGACTGCAGCCGAACATGTTCTGCGCACGCGGCTGGGCGCAATCACGCTGCAGACGATCGACTACGAAGATCCGATCGGCATCAACGGCGTGCGCGTATCGCTGCATCCTGCCGGACACGTGCTCGGCTCGTCGCAGGTCAGAGTGGAAAGCGGCGGGCGCGTGTGGGTGGCTTCGGGCGACTACAAACTCAATCCGGATGCGACGTGCCTTCCCTTCGAGCCCGTGCGTTGCGACACGTTCATCACCGAGTCGACCTTCGGGCTGCCAATTTATCGCTGGGAGGATTCCGAGCGCGTGTTCGGCGACATCAACGCGTGGTGGAGCGCCAATGCAGACAGCGGGCGCGCGTCGGTGCTGTTCTGCTATGCGTTTGGCAAAGCGCAGCGCATCTTGTCTGGCGTGGATGCGAGCATCGGCCGCATCGTCGTGCACGGCGCGGTCGAACCGTTGAATCGCGCCTACCGCGCCAGCGGTGTCGCACTGCCACCGACCCAACTCGTGTCGGAAACCGACCCGGCCGATCTGACGCGCGCGCTGATATTGGCGCCGCCGTCGGCGCAAGGCTCGCCGTGGCTGCGCCGCTTCGGCGACTATTCGGACGCGTTCGCCTCGGGCTGGATGCGATTGCGCGGCACGCGCCGCCGGCGCGCACTCGATCGCGGCTTCGTATTGTCCGATCACGCCGATTGGCCCGGCTTGCTGCAGGCGGTCGACGCCACCGGTGCGCAGCAGGTGATCGTCACGCACGGGCAGGTTCCGGTGCTCGTGCGCTGGTTGAGCGAGCACGGGCTGGACGCCTCGGCATTTGAAACCGAGTACGGCGACGAGGAAGCGGGTGATGCGGTGGCTGCGGGGCATTCACCCGAATCGGCATGAGACGCTTCGCGAGACTGTTCAACGAGCTCGACACTTCGACATCGACCCGCTCCAAGGTCGATGCGCTAAAGCGTTACCTTGCGATCGCCGACGCTGCCGATGCCGCGTGGGCCGTCTACTTCCTCGCGGGCGGCAAGCCGCGGCAGGCGATCAATTCGCGCGTGTTGCGCGAGTTCGCGATCGGCGCCAGCGGGCTGCCCGAGTGGCTGTTCGAGGAAAGTTATCAAGCCGTCGGCGACCTGGCCGAGACGATCGCGCTGCTGTTGCCGCCCCCGATCCGAGCAAGCGGCGGCACGCTGACGTTCTGGATCGAAGAGCGATTGTTGCCGCTGCGCGGACGCGCGCCCGCCGACGTGCTGGCAGCGTTGCGTGACTACGTCGAAGAACTCGATACACCCGAGCGGTTCCTGCTGATCAAGCTGATCGGCGGCGGGTTTCGAGTCGGCGTGTCGAAGTTGCTCGTAACGCGCGCGCTCGCAGAGCATTCGGGTATCGACGCGAAACTGGTTGCGCAGAGGATGATCGGGTACACCGATGTCACCCTGGCGCCGACGTCCGAACGGTACTTGTCGCTGATCGATGCGGGCCAGCATGTCGTCGCCGATGGTCATCCCTATCCGTTCTTTCTTGCGCACTCTTTGACGCTACCGGTCGAGCGCTTCGAGCAAGAGTTGGGGGCTGCCGCCCGGTGGCTAATCGAATGGAAATACGACGGCATTCGCGCGCAGCTGGTCCGGCGCGCCGGCAAGGCATGGCTATGGTCGCGCGGCGAGGAATTGATCACCGAACGCTTTCCGGAAATTGTCGAGTGTTCGCGCTCGGTGCCGGACGGCACGGTGCTCGACGGCGAAATTCTGGTTTGGCGCGACGAGCGGCCGCAGCCGTTTGCACTGCTGCAGAAACGTGTCACTCGCAAGACTGTGCCGGCGCAGGTACTGCGGGAGGCGCCCGCGCTGTTCATGGCGTACGACGTGCTCGAAGCCGGCGGCGAAGACCTGCGCCTGCGCCCGCAGAGCGAGCGGCGAGCCGCGCTCGAACGATTAGGCGCAGCGCACGATCTGCTGACCTCGCCGCGCCTCACCGGCGAGTCGTGGGAGCAACTCGCGTTGTTGCGCGAGCAGTCGCGCGATCGCGGCGTCGAAGGTTTGATGATCAAGCATCTTGACTCGACCTATCGCGTGGGCCGCACCAAGGAGGCAACGACCAACTGGTGGAAATGGAAAATCGATCCGTATGCGGTCGACGCGGTGCTGGTCTATGCACAGCGCGGCCACGGCCGCCGCGCCAGCTTGTATTCGGATTACACGTTCGCGGTCTGGGCGTCCGAGTTGGGAATGCCCGGGCGCGCGCTAGTGCCGTTTACCAAGGCGTATTCGGGGCTCACCGACGAAGAGCTACGCAAGGTCGACGCTGCCATTCGCCGCACGACGATCGAGAAGTTCGGGCCGGTGCGCAGCGTGACGCCGACCATGGTGTTCGAGATCGGCTTCGAGGGCATTGCGCGTTCGCCGCGGCATAAGAGCGGAATCGCGGTCCGGTTTCCGCGCATGTTGCGTTGGCGGCACGATAAGCCGATCGATGAAGCCGATACCTTGAGCACGCTGCAAGCGCTGCTGCGCAGTGCCGACGGGGCGCGCGCGGGTTACAAAGCGCCGTGAACGACGGACCGCCGCGTTTTCCGCCCGGACCTAACGTCGGCACGCAGATTCGCGCGCTGCGAGCAAAGAAGGCGCGCGAGGACCGCCAGCGCGAGGCCGAAGAAAGTACGAACGCAACGGCAGCGGTGCGCAAGCGCGTAACGCGCGCGGGAACACAGCTCGCGTTACCGAGTGCCGAAGGCTGGTTTGCGGCGCACGGCTGGCAGCCGTTCGAATTTCAGCGCGAGGTGTGGCGGCATATTGCCGAGGGCCGCTCGGGCCTGCTGCACGCGACCACCGGATCCGGCAAGACGTACGCGGTCTGGTTCGCCCTGCTCAATTGCGCGCTTGCCGGCGAAGTGCGACCTGGGGGCTTGCGCCTGTTGTGGGTGACCCCGATGCGTGCACTGGCAGCCGACACTGCGCGTTCGCTCGCTGCGCCGCTCGCCGACCTCGGCCTTGCATGGAGCGTCGGGGTGCGCACGGGAGACACCGATTCGGGCGAGCGTGCGCGGCAGTCGAAGCAATTGCCCGAGGTCTTGATCACCACGCCCGAATCGCTGAGCCTGATGCTGTCGCGCGCGGACAGTCGTGAGCAGTTGTCCGATCTGGCGATGATCGTCGTCGACGAATGGCACGAGCTGATCGGCACCAAGCGCGGTGTGCAGCTGCAACTTGCGCTGGCACGGCTACGGCGCTGGGCTGGCAAACCGCTCCCGGTGTGGGGGCTATCAGCGACCTTGGGCAATACCGACCACGCTATGCAGGTGCTGCTCAACCGCGACGATGGCGTGCTGGTGCAAGGGCGGATCGAAAAAACGTTGATCGTCGACACGTTGTTGCCCGACCAGCCGGGGCGCTTCCCATGGGGCGGCCATCTCGGAATCAAGATGGTGCCGCCGGTGGTGAGCGAGATCGCATCGTCATCGACGACGCTGGTATTCACCAACACCCGCTCGCAAGCCGAGCTTTGGTATCAGGCCATCCTCGAAGCCAAACCCGAGTGGGCCGGGCTGATTGCGTTGCATCACGGCTCGCTGGCCAGAGAGGTGCGCGATTGGGTCGAGCTCGGACTGAAAGAAGGCCGCCTGAAAGCGGTGGTGGCGACGTCGAGCCTGGACCTCGGCGTCGATTTTTTGCCGGTCGAGCGCGTGCTGCAGATTGGAAGTCCGAAGGGCGTCGCGCGGCTGCTGCAGCGCGCGGGCCGGAGCGGCCATGCGCCGGGACGCGCATCCCGGGTCACGTTGGTCCCGACCAACACGCTGGAGCTCGTCGAAGCGGCCGCTGCCAGGAGCGCGTTGCGTGAAGGCCGCATCGAATCGCGGCGCGCGCCCGAGCGCCCGCTCGATGTGCTGGTTCAGCATCTGGTAACCATTGCGCTTGGCACCGGGTTCATCGAGCACGAGTTGCTCGCCGAAGCGCGCGACACGTGGAGCTATCGCGCGCTCACCGATGACGACTGGAACTGGGCGCTCGATTTCGTCGGCCGCGGCGGTGAAGCGCTGCGCGCGTATCCGGACTATCAGCGCGTCAGCCGCGACGCGGAAGGCGTGTACCGCGTCGACAACGCGCGCATCGGGCAGCGGCACCGGATGTCGATCGGCACGATCGTGTCGGACGCGGCGATGCTGGTGAAGATGATGAACGGCCGCGATGTCGGTGTGATCGAGGAATCGTTCATCGGCCGGCTGCGCAAGGGCGATGCGTTCCTGTTCGGCGGGCGCATGCTCGAGCTGACGCGCGTGCACGAAATGACCGCGTACGTCCGGGTGGCCAAAAATCGCAGTGGCGCTGTGCCGCGCTGGGCCGGCGGCAAGATGCCGCTGTCGAGCGAAATGGCCGACGCCGCGCTGCGCGAGCTCGAGGGCGCGCTCGCAGGAAACTACGACGCGCCTGAAATGAAGCTGGCGCGGCCGCTGATCGAACTGCAGGCCAAATGGTCGAAGGTGCCTACCCGCGACACCCTGGTCGTGGAGTCGATGCGCTCGCGCGAAGGTCGCCACTTGTTCGTCTATCCGTTTGCCGGACGACATGTCCACATCGGTCTCGGCTCGCTGCTGGCGTACCGAATCGGTCAGGCAACGCCGTCGACGTTTTCCATTTCGATGAACGACTATGGCTTCGAATTGCTGTCGCCGGTGGAGGTGGACTGGATGGGCGCGTGGCAGCGCCGCAGCGATGCGTTGCTCTCCTCCGACAACCTGCTCGAAGACGTGTTGGCGAGCTTGAACGCGGGTGAGCTAGCCCTACGGCGCTTTCGCGAGGTGGCGCGGATAGCCGGGTTGATTTTCCAGGGCTACCCGGGCGCTCCGAAATCGACCAAGCAACTGCAGGCGAGCTCCGGGCTGTTCTACGAAGTGTTTCGCAAATACGACGCCGGCAACAGGCTGCTCGCGCAAGCGGAGCGCGAAGTACTCGAACAGGAGCTCGACATCGAGCGGCTGCGCAGCGCGCTGCAGCGGATGCGCGCGCAGCGCATCGTCTACCGATTGCTGGCGCGCCCGACGCCTTTTGCCTTCCCGCTGATGATCGAGCGACTCCGCGAACAGGTGACCACCGAGAAACTCGGAGCGCGCATCGAGCGGATGATCGCCGATCTGGAGCGGGCGGCGGCGGCTTGACCGTGCAGAGCTACCAGATATTGTGTCCGCGGCGGCGTAAGGCCTATTTCTTGTATAGCTCTCGTGCGCGATGCAGGCGTCAGTTCGAGCCGCTCAGAGGGGAAAGTGCGTTGCTGACAAGCAATTCTCCTCTGAAAAGTTGTTTTTTTCTCTTGTAATTCATTCTGGTTCGCTTAGGATCGCGTCACGCAACGAGAGTGCTCTCTGTGTGATCAAGAGCGAGAACCCTGTCGCTGTGCCTAACCCGATGAGGAGAAACTGATGGCAATGAAGAAGGCAAAGAAAGCCGGAAAGAAAGCAGCCAAGAAGGCGCCGGCGAAGAAAAGCGTAAAGAAGACTGCGAAAAAATCGGTAAAGAAAGCCCCGGCCAAGAAAGCTGCGAAAAAGAGAACCGCACGCAAGCCGAACGCTGCATTCATGAAACCCATGATGCCGACGGGCCCGTTGGCAGCGATCCTCGGCTCGACCCCGATGCCACGCACCGAAGTCACCAGCCAGATCTGGAAGTACATCAAGAAGAACAACCTGCAGGACAAGGCCAACCGCCGCATGATCAACGCCGACGAAAAGCTGCGCGCTTTGTTCGGCAAGGCGCAGGCCTCGATGTTCGAATTGACGAAGTACGTCAGCAAGCATCTGAAGTAAAGCTCAGCAGGCAAGAAAAAAGGCCACGCATGCGTGGCCTTTGTTTTGCCCACAGTCAACTGTTATGAGAGAGCGGCTTGAGCAGGAACGCGACGATCAAGCGCTCGCTGCGCGCGCGCCACGGCCTCTGCGCCGCATGCCGATGGCCGCTCTTGCTCGATGCGTTCCGATTCGGGCGCCATCTGCGGTGACGCGTCTACGAGCACCAAGGCGGCGACAATGACAATCGCGGCTGCGATGCGCGCCGGAAAGCCGCGCGACGTTTGCGCGCACTGCCCCGCGTCATCGATCTCGACCTGCCACTGCGAAGTCATTGCATTCTCCATCGGACCGACTGCCGATCCGCAGGCGAACGATAGAGGCTGCGGTCCTAAAGCTTGAGTGGAATGATCAGTGCACCGCGCGTCGACAATTCGACAACCGGGCTGCCGGTTTCACTGTGCCCAGCGCGAGTGCCGCGGCAGCGAAGCCTGCAAAAACATCATCTGATCGGCCAGGATACGGCGATTGCTCAGAATGAAGCCTTCGTTGCGGCATACCGCGTACGGCACGTAGCTGAGCGGCATGTTCGCCTCTTCCGGCCGGCGGTTGCCTTTGCGGGTATTGCACGAGCGGCAGGCGGTGACGACATTGGTCCATTCGTGACGCCCGCCGCGTGAAACCGGCACGATGTGCTCGACAGTCAAATCCGTTTCCGCAAAGCGATTGCCGCAGTAGGCGCAGATCTGGCGATCGCGCACGAACAACCGATGCTTCGTGAGCCCGACGTGCGCATGCCCAAATGGAATGCGATGCCGGCCGCGGATCATCACGATCGAGCTCGTAACAAACTCGGA
>JACCSD010000040.1 GCA_013813185.1 Burkholderiaceae bacterium | reverse complement strand
TAGTCGGCGCGGGGCGAGCGGGGCCCGAGATCGGCAGAATGCTTTCGACACCGTAAACGGTCGCCAGGCTCAACATGTCGGCCGGAACGCCGGACACTTCTAACGAGCGTCCGGCGGCAAGCGCAGTGCGCTGCCACGCCAGCAGGACCACCAGCGCAGACGAATCGCACGTGCGCACGGCGGATAGATCGAACGAGGCATCGCCGGCCCGGATCGCGGCCATGCCGAGCTCGGCGAGTTGGGCCGCGTTCGCCAGACTCATGTCGTCCGCCTCGATCCGCATCACAAGCTTTACGCTTTTTTCTGCGCCAGCTGGCTATTGCGCTCGGTCAGCGTCTTGATCAAGCCGTCGATTCCGCTCGAGTTGACCTGCGAGCTGAATTGCGACTTGTAGTTTTCGACCAGCCAGACACCAAGAATGTTGATGTCGTAAATTTTCCAGCCGCCGTCGGCCTTTTCGAGCCGATAGTCGAGTTGGATCGGGTCGCCGCGCGACGCCACCACCTGCGTGCGGACAATCACATCGGTATCGGTCGGTTGCGCGCGGAACGGCCGCAACTCGACCTTGTGATCACTGACTTGCCCCAGCGCACCGCTGTACGTCCGGACCAGCAGAGTACGAAACTCGCGTGTCAGCGCAGCGCGTTGCTCGGGTGTCGCATTGCGCCAACCGGGACCCACCGATAACTGCGTCATCTTCTGGAAATCGGTGTACGGCAGGACTTTTTCGTCGACCAGCTTCTGTACACGGTTGGCGTCGCCGGATTTCAACGCCTGGTCGGCCTTGATGGCACTTAACACTTCGTTGGACAGATCGCGCACCATCGCGTCGGGTGCCGCGTTCGGCGCCTGCGCATGAGCGGCGGAAATAACCAGGGTTGAAGCCGCGAAAGTAAACAGTAAGGATTTAAGAAATTGCATCGTGATTCGTCTCTTGAAGGTTCTTGGAGGTAGTGTTCAGACTGGAGCCAGTGCGGTTTGTTCAGCCGCCAGCCCCTACTTACTTGCCGGCGCTGGCGTGCCCGACGGTGGTGGTACCACCTCCTTCTTAACGCTCGGGTCGGCCGGCGGTGGACCGCCCGGCGACGTTGACGGAGAAACTTCCTGCGCTGCCGGGGGCGGGCTACCGTCGTACACCAGACTTCGCCGGCGCTGCAAATAGCCGTCACGGATGAAGCGATACTTATCGAGTGCAGCGCCCGAAATCAGATCGTCCGTTGGCAGCAGCTCGGCGCGCTGATTCACGATGCGCGTGCCGAGAATCGCGTTTCGAACGCGGATGTTGTCGATGTAAAAGTTGATGTCCAAGTACGGTTCGGCGCCGTAAATGCCGATGGCATCGCGCACGGTGCTTGGACCCAGTATCGGCACGACCAGGTACGGCCCGGTGCCGATACCCCAACGGCCGAGCGTCTGCCCGAAGTCTTCATTGTGTTTCTCGAGTCCCATTTGCCGCGCGGGGTCGAAGCACCCCAGCAGTCCCACTGTGCTGTTGACAACGAAGCGGCAGGTATCGGAAACCGCATCGATCGGCTTGCCCTGCAACAGATTGTTCACCGCGTTAGACGGTTCGCGGAAATTGCTGAAGATATTGCTGATGCAATCGCGGACAGGCTCGGGCAACACGTACTCATACGCCTGCGCGACCGGCTTCAACACCGCGCGATCGACGACGTCATTGAACTCGAAAACCTGACGATTGAACGATTCGATCGGGTCACGAGCATCGTTGCCGGAGTCGGCCGGCACGGTGGCACAGCCCGACAGCACCATTGCCACGATGGATAGCGGCGCGGCTGAGCGGCGGAACAGAGAGGTCAACATGCGTTCGTCAGCAATTTTGGTAAAGGGCCATGGGCAAGCGCCGCACCCGATTACTTGGCGGGCGCAGGCGCAGCATCCGGGGGATCTGCCGCCTTGTTATACAAGAACTGGCCGATCAGATTTTCGAGCAGCACGGCCGATTGCGTAAGCTTGATCTCGGCGCCTTCCTCCAGGTTCTTATCCGATCCGCCGGGTACCAAACCGATGAACTGGTCACCGAGCAGCCCTGAAGTCAGAATTTTGGCCGACGTATCACTGGGGAACAGCATCCCCTGCTCGAGTTCCATCGTGACTCTGCCTTGATAGGTGTTCGTGTCGAGCGCGATCGCCTTGATGCGGCCGACCGTCACACCTGCACTCTTGACCGGTGAGCGCACCTTCAAACCGCCAATGTTGTCGAAGCGCGCCGTGATCAGATACGTTTCGCCGATCACAAAATTGCCCAGGTTGGCGGCACGCAGCGCCAAAAACAAGATCGCCAGAATGCCGAGCAGAACAAACAGCCCTACCAGCGTTTCAACTCCTCTACGTCCCATCAATCGCCTCCATCTGAGAGCTAGCTCGGCGCGGTGAACATAAGGGCCGTCAATACGAAGTCCAGCCCAAGGACCAACAGCGACGAAATGACGACCGTACGCGTGGTCGCTTCCGACACTCCCTCGGGTGTCGGCGTCGCTTCAAACCCTTGATACAAGGCTGTGACCGTGCACGCAATGCCGAAAACAAAACTCTTGACCATGCCGTTACCGACGTCATCGATCGCGTCGACTCCATTTTGCATCTGCGACCAGAATGCGCCGGAATCGATACCGATCATCAGCACGCCGACCACGTAGCCGCCGAGTATTCCGATCGCAGAAAACAGCGCGGCCAGCAGCGGCATCGCGATCAGCCCCGCCAGCAGGCGCGGCGCGAGCACCCGTGCCTTGGGATCGACCGCCATCATTTCCATCGCCGCCAGTTGCTCGCCGGCTTTCATCAAGCCTATTTCCGCCGTAAGCGACGTGCCGGCGCGACCGGCGAACAACAATGCCGTGACCACGGGTCCCAGCTCGCGCACCAGCGAGAGCGCGACCACCAGCCCCAACGACGCCGTCGCCCCATAGCGGCTCAGCGTGTAATAGCCCTGCAGCGCAAGGACGAATCCGACCGCCAGACCGGACGCCATAATGATCACCAAAGATCGATTGCCGATCGCATGGATCTGCGCGATCGTCAGGAACGGGCGCGTGATCGCCGACAGCGAATTGCGCAGCAGATCGATGACGAAAAACGTGGCGTGGCCCAATCCCCGAAGCAAATCAAGCGCCTGGACGCCGAGCCGCGGCAGGATGTCGCCGGGCCTCATGCGCGCAACCCGAGGTCCTGCGCAAACGGCTTGGCCGGGTAGTGAAACTTGACCGGGCCATCGGGCTCGCCGCGAATAAATTGCCGCACTTCCTCATCATCCGAAGCTTCGACCTCGGCGGCCGTTCCATGACCGACGATGCGCCCCGCCGACATCACGTAGACGTAGTCACTGATCTTGAAACACTCCCTGACGTCGTGCGAAACCACCAATGACGTCGCCCCGGTCGCGTCGTTAAGCTCGCGGATCAGGTTCGCAGCCACCCCGAGGGAGATCGGATCGAGCCCGGCAAATGGCTCGTCGTACATGATCAACTCGGGGTCGAGTGCGATCGCTCGCGCCAAGGCGACGCGGCGCGCCATACCGCCCGAGAGGTCCGCGGGCTTGAGTTGCGCCGCGCCGCGCAACCCGACGGCGTTGAGCTTCATCAGCACCAGGTCGCGCAGCATCGCCGCCGGCAGCTGCGTATGCTCACGCAAGGGGAACGCCACATTGTCGAACACCGTCAGATCGGTAAACAGCGCACCGAACTGAAACAACAATCCCACGCGCCGCCGCAATCTAAACAGCGCCTCGCGATCGCGCGGGTTGATGTGCTCGCCATCGAACATGATGTTGCCTTTGAGCGGCGTCAGCATGCCTCCAATCAACCGCAGCAGCGTCGTCTTGCCGCAACCCGAGCCGCCCATGATTGCGATGACCTTGCCGCGCGGAAATGACATCGTGATGTCGTGCAAAACAATGCGGCGCCGGTCATAGCCGAACGTCACGTGATCGATCTGAACGAGCGCGTCGTGATTCATCTTGGTGTTGTTTTCGGCCCGGCGCGGCGGCGGCGCGCCCCCGGCGGTCGGGCGCGGATTGTCGCACGGCAACCATCGTCTTCCTGGGCTGGCGCTACCCTAAAAACGCCGGCAAGACAAAGGCGAACAGAGCACCAACTCGGTGGACGCGCTATCGAGGAAGCGAACTGCTGCCCATCAGGAATTCATCGACTGCGCGCGCGCACTGCCTTCCCTCACGTATGGCCCAGACAATCAAGGACTGGCCACGCCGGATGTCACCTGCGGCAAACACCTTGTCGACACTGGTCTGATAACTGCCCGCGCCGTCGGTGCTCGCGCGAGCGTTGCCGCGCACGTCTTTGGCGACGCCGAAACCATCCAGAAATGGCCCGACCGGGGCGACGAAGCCCATCGCCAATAGCACCAGGTCGGCGGGAACCTCGAATTCCGAGCCGGGCACTTCAACCATCGTCGAGCGCCCGCTGACCGCGTCGATCTGCCATTGCACTCGCACCGCCACCAAGGCCGTGACCTTGCCGTCGGAATTGCCTTTAAAGGCCTTGGTCGCGATCGCCCAGTCGCGCTGCACGCCCTCTTCGTGAGAACTCGAAGTGCGCAGCTTGACCGGCCAATACGGCCAGGTCAGCGGCTTATTCTCGCTTTCCGGCGGTTGCGGCAGCAGTTCCCACTGCGTAACGCTTTTCGCGCCATGCCGATTGCTGGTACCGACGCAGTCCGACCCGGTATCGCCGCCGCCGATGACGATGACATGCTTGCCGGTGGCGACGATTTGATTGCGCACTTTGTCGCCGGCGACAATTTTGTTTTGAAGCGGCAAAAAATCCATCGCAAAGTGCACGCCGTCCAATTCGCGTCCGGGGACCGGCAGGTCGCGCGGTTGCTCTGCGCCGCCCGCCAGAATCACTGCGTCGAAGTCCGCCAGCAATTGTTTCGGCTCGACAGCTTCGCTAGCCCAGTTCGTGACAGGAGCATCGCCTAGCTCGCCCACCGCGACGCCGGTGCGAAAAGTCACGCCTTCAGCGGTCATTTGCTCGACGCGGCGATCGATGTGCGACTTTTCCATTTTGAAATCGGGGATGCCGTAGCGCAAAAGCCCGCCGACGCGATCATTCTTTTCGAAGACAGTGACGTCGTGCCCGACGCGTGCGAGCTGCTGCGCAGCAGCCAGTCCGGCCGCGCCGCTACCGATGACCGCCACAGTTTTCCCGGTGCGTACTTCGGGAGGCTGCGGCACGACCCAGCCCTCTTCCCATCCCTTGTCGATGATCTTGTGCTCGATCGATTTGATGCCGACCGGTGCGTCGTGAATGTTCAACGTGCACGCGGCCTCGCACGGCGCGGGACAGATGCGGCCAGTGAATTCGGGGAAGTTATTGGTGCTGTGCAGGACGTCGAGCGCAGTCTTCCAGTCTTGCCGATAAACAAGATCGTTGAAGTCCGGAATGATGTTGTTGACCGGGCACCCCTGGTTGCAAAACGGAATACCGCAGTCCATGCAGCGCGCGGCCTGCACCGCGGCGGCACCGTCGGTCAGGTGCACGATGAATTCGCGCCAGTGCTTGGTGCGCGCGCGCGGCGCTTCGGCGGCTTCCTCCAGCCGCTGATACTCGATGAATCCGGTGATCTTGCCCATGTTCCTACTTATGCTGCCCGTGGTGGAACAAAAAATCGCGTAGCCCAATCTCTGCTTCGCTCGCCTTGCGCGTGCGGTGCCACGCTACGAGCAACGCAGTATTCAGATGGCATCCGACTACCGCCGCTACCAGTACGACGCTGCCCAGCCAATCGAGCACCGCGGGCACCGGACCCTGCGAATGCAGCCACATGTAAACGGGAGCCGACAGCACTGCGATAAGCATCGTTGCCGGTACCACCCACGGTATCGACAACGCCACCGCGAGGCTCGCGGCCAGCGCCGCCGATTGAGAATCCAGGCTGCGAGTGCCGAGCAGCAGAGCGGCAACCGGAACACTGGCAAACAGTCCCCACAGCCATTCGCGCACCGTTAGCGGCCAAAGCAGTTGTGCACGCATCCGCGCCGGCTTATGAAAACGCACTCGCGTTACGCCGCGATTTTCTGCGCACCGGCTGGCGCCGGCACCGCAGTCATCTGCTGCAGCGCGCGCCGATACTCTTGCGGGAACACCTTGACGAATTTCGCGCGCATCGCCGGCCAGTTGTCGAGCAACATGCGGGCGCGCAAGCTGCCGGTGACGCGGAAGTGATTTTCGATCAGGCTGCGCAGCAAAAACTCGTCTGTTTCGCCCAAATGCCAGATCGCTTCATCGACGCTTTCCTCCTGCTCGGCGGTCGGTAGAACCGCTTCAAGCTCGCACATCGACTGGTTGCACTTGCTCGCGAAGTCTCCGAATTCGTCGAATACATACGCGATGCCTCCCGACATGCCCGCGGCAAAGTTGCGCCCTGTCGCACCGAGCACCGCCACTGTTCCCTTGGTCATGTATTCGCAGCCGTGATCGCCGGTGCCTTCGACGACGGCTGTCGCGCCCGAGTTGCGCACCGCGAAACGCTCGCCTGCAACGCCGTTGAAAAACGCTTCGCCCGCGATCGCACCGTACAGCACCGTATTGCCAACAATGATGTTCTCGGTCCCGGCACCGCGAAAATCGTTCGGACAGCGCACGATCAGGCGCCCGCCCGACAGCCCCTTGCCGGTGTAATCGTTGGCGTCGCCGACCAGATCGAGCGTGATCCCCGCAGCGAGAAACGCGCCAAAGCTTTGCCCGGCGGTGCCGTTGAACTGAATGTGGATCGTGTCGTCCGGCAACCCGACGTGGCCGTAACGGCGCGCCACCTGGCTCGACAGCATGGTGCCGACGGCACGGTTGACGTTGCGGATCGGCGTGATGAAGCTGACGCGCTCGCCGCGTTCAAGCGCGGGCCTGCACTGCTCGATCAGCTTGTGGTCAAGCGCCTTGCCAAGGCCGTGATCCTGCGCTTCGACACATAACCGCGGCACTTCGGCCGGCATCTGCGGCAGGTAAAAAATGTGGCTGAAATCCAGCCCGCGCGCCTTCCAGTGTTCGATCCCGCGCCGCGTCTCGAGCCGGTCAGCGCGACCGATCAGCTGATCGAACGTACGCACGCCCAGCTGCGCCATGATCTCGCGCACTTCCTCGGCCACGAAGAAAAAATAGTTGACGACGTGCTCGGGTTGGCCGCTGAATTTTTTTCTCAGCAGCGGATCCTGCGTCGCCACGCCGACCGGACAGGTGTTCAGGTGGCATTTGCGCATCATGATGCAGCCTTGCACCACGAGCGGGGCAGTCGCAAAGCCGAATTCGTCGGCCCCAAGCAAAGCGCCAACCACCACGTCCCGCCCGGTCTTCATCTGACCGTCGACCTGCACTGCGATACGGCTCCGCAGGCGATTGAGTACGAGGGTTTGCTGCGTTTCAGCCAGGCCGATTTCCCACGGCGTGCCGGCGTGCTTGATCGACGACACCGGCGAAGCGCCAGTACCGCCGTCGTGCCCTGCGATCGTGACGTGATCCGCCTTGGCTTTCGCAACACCGGCTGCGACGGTGCCGACACCGACTTCGGACACCAGCTTGACGCTGATCGATGCCTGCGAATTCGCGTTCTTCAGATCATGGATCAGTTGCGCCAGATCCTCGATCGAATAGATGTCGTGATGCGGCGCCGGCGAGATCAGGCCGACGCCCGGCACGGCGTAGCGCAGCTCGGCGATATAGGCGCTGACCTTATGCCCCGGCAGCTGGCCGCCTTCGCCCGGCTTCGCGCCCTGCGCCATCTTGATCTGCAGCTGATCGGCACTGACCAGATACTCGGTCGTGACACCGAAGCGGCCCGATGCGACCTGCTTGATTTTGGAGCGCAGCGAATCACCCGCGCGCAACGGCGTATCGACTTCGACCCGATCCCGGCCGAGCACGCCGCTTAGCGTCGCACCGTCCTGGATGACGCTCGCGCCTGCGCGCAACTCCTCCCGATAGCGCAGCGGGTCTTCGCCGCCTTCTCCGGTGTTGCTCTTGCCGCCGATGCGGTTCATCGCAATCGCCAGCGTCGTATGCGCCTCGGTCGAAATCGAACCGAGCGACATTGCGCCAGTCGCGAAGCGCTTCACGATGCTGGCCGCAGGCTCGACCGCGGCCAATGGAATCGCCTGCGCCGGATCGAACTTGAACTCGAACAATCCGCGCAGAGTCATGTGCCGGCGCGATTGATCGTTGATCAGCTGCGCATACTCCTTGTACGTCTGGTAGTTGTTCGACCGCGTCGAATGCTGCAGCTTGGCAATGGCATCGGGCGTCCACATGTGCTGCTCGCCGCGCACCCGCCATTGATACTCGCCGCCGGCGTCGAGCTGCGTTGAAAGCACTGGATCGTCGGAGAAGGCCGAACGATGCGTGCGGATCGCTTCTTCCATCACTTCGAACAAACCGACCCCGCCGATGTTGCTGGCGGTGCCGCGGAAGTATTGTTGTACGAACTCCTTCGATAACCCAACAGCTTCGAAGATCTGCGCACCGCAATACGACATGTAGGTGCTGATGCCCATTTTGGACATCACCTTGTGGAGCCCCTTGCCGATCGCTTTGACGTAGTTGGCGATCGCTTTATCCGCGTCGGCTGGGTGCAGATCGGCCAGGGTTTCGAGCGCGAGGTACGGGTGCACGGCCTCGGCTCCATAGCCTGCCAGCAACGCAAAGTGATGCACTTCGCGCGCCGACCCGGTCTCCACGACCAGGCCGGTGCACGTGCGCAGACCGACCGCGATCAGATGCTGATGCACGGCGCTGGTGGCGAGCAGCGCCGGAATTGCGACTCGCTCGGCGTCGAGCGACCGATCGGTGATCAGCAGCAGGTTGTAGCCCGCGCCGACGGCGTCGACCGCCTGCGCACACAGCGACGCGAGCCGCGCTTCGACGCCTTCCCTGCCCCACGCCAGTGGATAGCAGATGTCGAGCTCGAAGGAGCGGAACTTGTTCGACGAATAGTTTTCGATCGCCCGGATTTTTTCGATGTCCGCAAACCCCAGTACCGGCTGGCTGACTTCGAGCCGCATCTGCGGATTGACATTGTTGATGTCGAGCAGATTCGGCTTCGGGCCGATGAAACTGACCAGCGACATCACCAGCTGTTCGCGAATCGGGTCGATCGGCGGATTGGTGACCTGCGCGAATAGCTGCTTGAAGTAGTTGTACAGCGGCTTGGCGCGATCAGAAAGCACCGCCAGCGCCGTGTCGTTGCCCATCGAGCCAATGGCTTCTTCGGCGGCCACCGCCATCGGTTCCATCAACAAGCGCACGTCTTCCTGGGTGAAGCCGAAGGCCTGCTGGCGATCGAGCAACGGCACATCGAGCTTCGCTGCCGAAGCCGGTTTTTCGCCGGTGCCCGCGGGCGGGTCGGTCAGTTGGATGCCGTCAAGCCTGATGCGAATGCGCTTGATCCACTCCTTGTACGGCTTGTTCGACGCCAACTGCTGCTTCAGTTCGGCGTCGTCGATGATGCGGCCCTGCTCGGTGTCGATCAAAAACATCTTGCCTGGCTGCAACCGCCACTTCTTAAGAATGCGGCTCTCGGGAATCGGCAGCACGCCCACCTCGGACGCCATCACCACCATGTCATCGTCGGTAACGATGTAGCGCGCGGGTCGCAAGCCGTTGCGGTCCAGCGTGGCGCCAATACGAACACCGTCCGTGAACGCGATTGCTGCCGGACCGTCCCACGGCTCCATCATCGCTGCGTGGTATTCATAAAACGCGCGGCGCGATTCGTCCATCAGCGTGTGCTGCTCCCACGCTTCGGGAATCATCATCATCACCGCATGCGCCAATGGATAGCCGCTCATCGTCAGCAGCTCAAGCGCATTGTCAAAGCACGCGGTATCCGACTGACCCTCATAGATCAGCGGGAAAAGCTTTCCGAGGTCACCCCGCAACACCGGCGACGACATCACCCGTTCGCGCGCGCGGATCCAGTTGAAATTGCCTTTGACGGTATTGATTTCGCCGTTATGCGCGATCAATCGATACGGGTGCGCCAGCTCCCACGACGGGAAGGTGTTGGTCGAGAAGCGCTGATGCACAAGCGCGATCGCCGATACCACGCGTGGGTCGCGCAGGTCGCGGTAATACCGCCCCACCTGATCGGCCAGCAGCAACCCTTTGTAGACGATCGTGCGCGTTGACATCGACGGCACAAAATATTCCTTGCCGTGCTTGAGCTTCAGCGCCTGGATCTTGTGGCTTGCAGCCTTGCGGATCACGTATAGCTTGCGCTCCAGCGCATCGGGCACCATGACGTCGGCGCCGCGACCGATAAAGACTTGCCGGATGATCGGCTCGCGATCTTTGACCAGCGGAGACATCGGCATCTCGCGGTCCACCGGCACGTCGCGCCAGCCCAGAACGGTCTGCCCCTCGGCACGTACCGTGCGTTCCAGCTCCTGCTCGCACGCCTGGCGCGAGGCGTGCTCGCGCGGCAGGAAGATCATGCCAACGCCGTATTCGCCTTGCGGTGGCAAGTCGATGCCGTGCCTGGCCAGTTCGTCGCGATAAAAGCCGTCTGGAATCTGACACAAAATGCCGGCGCCGTCACCGCACAGGGGATCGGCGCCGACGGCGCCGCGATGATTGAGGTTCTGCAGGATCAACAGCGCCTGCTGAACCAGCGAATGGCTGGCTCGCCCCTTGATGTTCGCGACAAAGCCGACACCGCACGCGTCGTGTTCCTGAGCACCGGAATACAACCCGTGCTGGGTTGCGTGATCAATCGCGATTTTCAGGTCCTGCGAACGCATCCCGGCTCCCGGAAAGAACAGATGTGACTTTACTGCGACGCAGCAACTGTTTCAACCCGCAATCGAATACGACGGGACCGTCCTGGCGCAAAACGTGCGTCAATTCGATCCAGAACCCGCCTTTAGCCGTCAATGGCGAACAGCCGTTTGTGTTCCTTGATTGCGTAGCGATCGGTCATGCCGGCAACATAGTCGGCAATTGCGCGCGGGGCATCGTCCGCAGCGCGCTTCTGGTGGTCGTCAGGCAAGAGCCGTGGCTCACCCAGAAAGGCGGCGAACAAGTCCGACACGATCCGGCGCGCCTTGGTCGACATACGCATCACGCGGTAGTGACGATACAACTCGTCGTGCAGAACAGACTTCAGCTCGTCGGCCTCCTGCCGCATCGCGGCTGAAAACGCGGCCAGCGGCGCCGCCGAACGGACGCCGTCAACATCGGCTGGAGCGGCGTCCGCCACCCGGCGGCCGGACTCCTGCGTCAGATCCACCACGAGCGTATTGATCATGCGCCGGACCGTTTCGTTGACCATTCGGCGCTCGGCGAGTGCCGGATATTCGGCGCGCACCACTGCCGAATGGCGCGCAAACAGCGGCACTCGCTCGAGCTGGCGCAACTGCAGCAAACCGGAGCGCAAGCCATCGTCAATGTCGTGATTGTTGTACGCAATTTCGTCGGCGAGATTGGCGATCTGCGCTTCCAGGCTCGGCTGCCGCCTGTCTAAGAATCGTTGACCTACGTCGCCCAACTCGCGCGCGTTCTTCGCCGAACAGTGCTTCAGAATCCCTTCACGCGTTTCAAAAGTCAGGTTCAGGCCGTCGAATGCGGCATACCTTTCCTCCAACGCATCCACGACGCGCAGCGATTGCAGATTGTGCTCGAAGCCGCCGTACGGTTTCATGCATTCGTGCAAAGCATCCTGACCGGCATGCCCGAACGGCGTGTGCCCAAGGTCATGCGCGAGCGCGATGGCTTCGGTCAAATCTTCATTCAAGCGCAGGTTGCACGCAACCGCGCGTGCGATTTGTGCGACTTCCAGCGAATGCGTCAGGCGCGTCCGAAAAAGGTCGCCCTCGTGATTGACAAAAACCTGTGTCTTGTATTCCAGACGGCGAAAGGCGGTTGAATGAACGATGCGATCGCGATCGCGCTGGAACTGAGTTCGGCTGACCGGGTCCGCCTCCGGATAGCGGCGACCGCGCGATCGATCTGCGTGCGCCGCGAACGGGGCCAGCGCCGTGTTGCTCATGCTGCTCACACGAATCCACCGGCAGTGAGCGCCTGCAGCAAGATCGGTTGCGGGACGGCGCGTTGCGACGCGCGGCCAATCCGATCCAGAACGATAAATCGCATCTCGCCTGCGTCGGCCTTTTTATCGCCGCGCATGACTTCAATCGCATTCAGCGCCGATAGCCCATCCACTCGCATCGGCAGCCCGGCGCGCACCACGGCCGCCTCGACCAGTTTCACATCGGATGACGGCAACGAGCCCAGACGACATGAAAGTTCCGCCGCCATCACAAGCCCACAGCCGACGGCCTCGCCATGCAGCCAGCGTGAATAACCCGTCATCGCCTCGATCGCGTGGCCAAATGTGTGACCCAGGTTGAGCACCGCACGCTCGCCCGCTTCGCGCTCGTCGCGCGCGACGATCGATGCCTTGATTTCACATGATCCCGCGATCGCTTCGGTCAGGGCCGCCGCATCATGAGCACGCAGCGATTCGATCGACGCAACCATCTGCTCGAAGTACTGCGAGTTCGCTACCAGGCCGTGTTTAAGAATTTCGGCCAGGCCGGCCGACAGCTCGCGTGCAGGCAGCGTCGTTAGCGTATCGGTGTCGCTGACTACTGCTGACGGCTGATGAAACGCGCCTATCAGATTCTTGCCACCCGGATGATTGATGCCGGTCTTGCCGCCGACCGACGAATCCACCTGTGCCAACAGCGTCGTCGGCACCTGCACATAGCGGATGCCCCGCATGTATGTCGAAGCTGCAAAACCCGCTATGTCACCTACAACGCCGCCGCCCAGTGCCACGATGAGTCCACGCCGATCGACGCGTGCCGTCACAAGCGCGTCCAGCACATGGGACACGGTGGTCCATCCCTTGTGTCGCTCGCCGTCTGGAAGCTCAACGACGCGGGTCGCAACGCCTGGCAGCGCGCTCAGGGTGCGCTGCGCATACAAGGGGCCAACGATTTCGTTGGTAACGATGGTGATCGATGTAGGCGCCAGCGGCGCCACGAACTCGTGTAACCGTTCGAGCAAACCGCTGCCGATCGAAATCGGATAAGAACGTTGCCCCAGATTGACGGTTACACAGCGCATGGGCCAGTTTAAGTCGTCGCGCGCACGCAAGTAGGCGTACGGATCAGGCGCTTCGAAGCACGATTGCCTTCAGCTGAGGATGCTCAATGAGCCGCGACACCAGTCGACGCGGATTCGAGGCGGCTGACTGAAAAACGAGATGCGCTGCCTTTTCGTAAAGCGGCTCTCGCTCAGCCAGTAGTTCATCAATACGGGCGCGAGGATTCGGCGTCTGCAGCAGCGGCCGCGAGCGATCCTGGCGCGTGCGCCGGAAAATTTCTTCGGCACTCGCGCGCAGGTAAATAACCAATCCGCGCTCACGCATCGACTGCGCCAATTCCGCGTCGAGGACCGCTCCGCCACCGGTGGCCAGCACAATCCCGCCACGCTGAGTCAGTTCAGCCAATAGTGTGACCTCACGCCGGCGAAAGCCCGCTTCGCCCTCAATTTCGAAAATCGTAGGAATCGGTACACCGCTGCGCGCCTCCAACTCTCGATCGGCGTCGACGAATTGATACTTCAGTTGCTGCGCAAGCAACCGCCCGACCGTCGACTTACCGGCGCCCATCATGCCAATGAGGAACACGGAGCGCGGATCGGTTTCCATAGTCATGACGTGAACGTCGCCGCGGAAAAAAAAGAGCCGCGCAAGCGGCCCTTGTTTTTGGCAAGAGTCGGCTTCAACGCATCGCTGCGTTTACACGCTCCGATATAACGCGCGGCGTGATGAAGATGATCAACTCGGTGCGGTCGTTGATCGACGCAGTGTTCTTAAACAGATTGCCGACCACCGGAAGGTCGCCAAAGAATGGAATCTTGGTGACGGTCGTGCGATCCTGCTGCTCGTAGATTCCACCCAGCACAACGGTGCCGCCATTTTCTACCAACACCTGCGTCTGAACATTCTTTGTATCGATTGCAGGGCCGGCCGTGGTCTCGACACCACGACTGTCCTTGTTGAC
>JACCSD010000022.1 GCA_013813185.1 Burkholderiaceae bacterium | reverse complement strand
AACGCATGGCGTTGAACGTTTCGATGATGTATCGGCGCACCGATCGCGGTGTGCGCGAGGTCTATGAAAAGTCGCATAAGTTCACACAGAGCGAGCGACTGATCCTGATTCTGCTGGACGGCCGGCTCAACGTCGCTGGTTTGAAAACCCGACTGCCGAGCCTGAACGACGATCGCATCGAACGCGCGCTGCGCAAGTTGCAGGAAGCAAGTCTGGTCGAACAGATCAGCTACGAGGCGGGCAAGGGAAACGGCACGGTGGCGCCCGATACGACACCGCTGGAGCCAGAAGCGGTCGCACATTTCCTGGAACAGACCGACCTCGACCCGATCACGGTTTTTGGCGATTCCGAAGAAGCAATCGCCGCCGAGATGGTGCGGGCCAGCGTGGAACAGGCCGCAGCGCAATTGGCCAAAGAAGAGACGATCATGGGCCGCTCGATCGCCTCACCGCAGCCGGCGCCGAAGATGAGGCCGGAAGCGGGGCGTACCGAAAGTAGGCGCTCACATAAGACGCGGGCGAAACTGCGCGATGCCACCACCTCGCACGGCCTGAACGGCGCGTCCACCCATTGGGCGATTACCACCGTCAACGTTCCTGATCGGCTCGATTTGCAGGAAGAGCGCGACCGCGTCGAAGCAGTCGAATATTCGGACGGCAGGCGACGCGAAATCCTGCGCGTTTGGATGAAGCGGCTGCTGATGGTCGCGGTGCTCGCAGTCATCGCCGCCGGCGTGTACGCGACCCTGGCTCCGCTGCGCGACGAAACCTCGGCCGCGCGTGTATCCGAGCGATTGACTGCGGTGTTCAAGCGCCCGGTGCGAGTGGCGGAAACAGACTTCCGGTTTGCACCGACGCCGCGCCTGATCGTGCGCACCATCGACGTGGGCGGCCAATTCAAGGCCGAAGAGATATCGCTGCTGATCAACTGGAAGGATTTGTGGAGCGCGATCCGCGGCGGCAACTGGGTGTGGAGCGAGGCGCTGATCGCGCCCATGACGGTTACGCCGGCGCAAGCGGCTTACATCGTCCGCACGTTGCCCGGTGGCGCGCGCGAGCTCCCCAGCAAGATTTCCACGATCCGCTTTGCGTCGGTCCGCATTGGCGACTCGAGGTTATTTCCGGATGCTTTCGAAGGCGTTCTGCGTCGCACTCCTGACGGCACGTTCGGCCCGCTGGTGTTGCGGCCGCTCGACGCGGAAGGAACGATGCAGCTGTCGTTTCGCCCCGGCCGGTTGCCGGACGGTCGCGAATCGATCGAGTTCCGCCTGGACGCCGACCGGTGGACGCCCCCGTTTGGGCCGCGCGTGCGCTGGAACGAGATTCATGCGACCGGGCGCATCTTCGACAACGTTGTCGAGGTATCCGACTTCACGCTCGCGGGATTTTTCGGAATGACGAGCGGCACGGTGTACGCGGCCACCGACGTCGAGTGGGCAATTACCGGGATCGCCGGAGCTTCGAATATCGACGTCGAATCGGTTCTGCAAACGTTGCGGCCGGCGGCGCAGGTCGCCAGCGGGGAAGCGCCACCGACGGCGGTGCAGGGCACCGCGACGATGAGCCTGACGATGGCCGGACGCGGCCCCTCGCTGGACGACGCAATCGCCCGCACCGCGATCGCGGGTCCCTTCCAATTACGCTGGGCGACGCTCAACGGAATCAACTTGGGACTGGCCGCGTCGCAGGGTGCGATGGCGGCAGGAACGACCCGCTTTACCGAATTCAACGGCCTGATGGCCGCGTCCGCCAACGGCGTACGGTTTGAAGATACCGGCGGCCGCGCCGGTGCGATGGCGGCCCGCGGCGATTTCACCGTCGCCCCCGATCTGGCGCTCGCCGGTGGCGTGCGGGTCGAGCTGGGTGCCCAGCGCGTACAGGCGCCAGTCAGCCTGCGCGTCAGGGGCACTGTTCTGGAGCCTCGCTTCAGCCAGTAGGTTCTGACAGTAGTTCCGAATTTGTTTCACGTGAAACACGCCGCTCGGTAAGGGCGTGATCCACGTGAAACATCTCATTGCTCGCGCAATCGAACGCGCTGCGCATCGCGCTACGTATACTTCGGCGGCGCAGCCTCCTGCGTCGCACTGCAAGTACCGTCAGCATGGCTTCGCGATTGATTTTTTGACGCAATAATTTTGCAAAATCCGATGGATTTCCCCGAGCGTTTCGATGTGATCGTGGTGGGTGGCGGCCACGCTGGGACCGAGGCCGCTCTGGCGGCTGCGCGCATGGGCGCGAAGACCCTTCTGCTGACGCACAGCCTGGAAACATTGGGTCAGATGTCGTGCAATCCGTCGATCGGCGGCATCGGCAAAGGTCATCTGGTCAAGGAGATCGACGCGCTCGGCGGCGTGATGGCGGCCGCCGCCGACGAAGCCGGCATTCAGTTCCGGATACTGAACCGTTCAAAGGGGCCGGCAGTGCGCGCGACACGCGCGCAAGCCGATCGGGTGCTGTATCGCAACGCGATTCGCAACCGGCTCGAAACTCAACCCAACCTGTCCCTGTTCCAGCAGCCGGTCGACGATCTGTTGCTGCAGGGTGGCAGGGTTACCGGCGCGGTCACGCAATCAGGTATCCGCTTTCGTGGCGCGACCGTGGTGTTGACCGCGGGAACGTTTTTGAACGGCTTGATCCACATCGGCATGCAGAACTACGCCGCGGGCCGCGCCGGGGATCCTGCTGCCGTCTCGCTGGCCGCACGATTGAAGGAGTTGCAGCTCCCGCAGGGCCGGCTAAAGACGGGCACGCCGCCGCGCATCGACGGCCGCTCGATCGATTTTGCCGCGTGCGAAGAGCAATTGGGCGAGACCGATCCGGTGCCGGTCTTTTCGTTCCTCGAAACGCCGGAGGAGCATCCGCGGCAGGTGGCATGCTGGATCACGCACACCAACGAGCAAACGCACGCCATCATTCGCGCCAATTTGGACCGCTCGCCAATGTATTCCGGAGTGATCGAGGGCGTCGGCCCGCGCTATTGCCCGTCGATCGAAGACAAGATTCACCGCTTCGCCGGCAAGGCGAGCCACCAGATTTTCCTGGAACCCGAGGGCCTGACTACGCACGAGGTGTATCCGAACGGGATTTCGACGTCACTGCCGTTCGATGTGCAGTTGCAGGTCGTGCGCTCGATTGCAGGTCTGCAGCACGCGCACATCGTTCGCCCGGGATACGCAATCGAGTACGACTATTACGACCCGCGCGCGCTCAAGAGCTCGCTCGAAACCAAGGCGATCGAAGGTTTGTATTTCGCCGGCCAGATCAACGGCACCACCGGCTACGAAGAAGCCGCCGCCCAGGGTCTGCTCGCCGGCATCAACGCGGCGCTGGCCGCCAGCGGCCGCGCGCCTTGGTGTCCAGCGCGCAACGAGGCCTATTTGGGAGTGCTGGTCGACGATTTGATCACGCGCGGCGTGGCCGAACCGTATCGAATGTTTACCAGCCGCGCCGAGTATCGGTTATCCCTGCGCGAGGACAACGCGGACGCGCGCTTGACCGGAATCGGCCGTGCAATGGGATGCGTCGACGATCGCCGCTGGGAGTCGTTTTGCCGCAAGCGGGACGCCGTGGCGGTTGAGGTGGAACGGCTAAAGTCGACGTGGGTGAATCCTCACTTGCTTGAAGAGGGTGAAGCGATAAGGGTCTTCGGTCAGGTGATTGATCGCGAATACGCGCTGGCAGACTTGCTGAAGCGCCCTGAGGTCACCTACGGTCGGCTGGCGACGCTGCAGCAGGCGAACGGAACGGCACTCGGCGGGCCGCCCGTTTCCGAGGCGGCGGTCGCCGAGCAGGTGGAAATCTCCATCAAATACGCCGGCTACATCGCCCGCCAGGAAAATGAGGTCGCGCGGCTTGAGTCGCACGAGACGACGCGGGTTCCGACGGCGCTCGATTACGACGGCGTGCGCGGATTATCTTTCGAGGTTCGCCAGAAACTGCGCGAGCAACAGCCCGAGACGATCGGCCAGGCATCTCGCATATCGGGTGTCACGCCGGCGGCGATTTCGCTCTTGCTGGTCCACATCAAGCGATTGGGCAGCAGCGAAGGGCGGCTCGCGGCCTAATTTGCAGCCTGACTTGCAGCCGAAGACTTTTGCAGCCGCACCGTTCGCAAAGCTTTCCTCCCGCACTGGTCGACGGCGAAGCTATCGCAAGCGCGGCGGGCGAATTCGGATTGCACTTGAGCGCATCGCAATCGCAAGCGCTTGCCCATTACGCCGCACTGCTGCAGCGTTGGAACAAGGTGCATAACCTGACCGCGATCGAAACGCCGGCGCAGGTGCTGACGCATCATCTGCTCGATTCATTGGCCATCGTGCCCGAGGTGCAGCGTGTCGCGGGCGGGCGCTCTGTGCAGGTGCTTGACGTCGGGGCCGGCGGCGGGCTGCCCGGCATTCCGCTGGCAATTGCGGCGCCGCACTTGCAGGTGACGCTAGTCGACAAAGTGCAGAAAAAGATCGCGTTTTTGACGCAGGCAAAACTTGAGCTGGCGCTGACGAACGTGGCCTGCATCCACGCTAGAGTCGAAACACTGCAAACCGAGTCGCCATTCCAACTCATTACTGCGCGAGCGTTTGCGTCACTGGCGACGTTGGTCGGCTTGACCCGCCACCTGCTCGCCCCGAATGGCTGGTGGTGCGTCATGAAAGGGACGCTGCCGAGCGCCGAGCTCGACGAGCTGCAACGCTCGACACCGGACGTGCGCGTGGCGCACACGGTCAGGCTGAATGTGCCGCGCCTGGACGCCGAGCGTCATCTGGTCTGGATGCAGTTAGCTCGACAGTAGATGGCGCGCATTTTCTGCATCGCCAATCAGAAAGGCGGCGTCGGCAAGACGACGACCGCGGTAAATCTGGCCGCCGGAATTGCGTCGCATGGTCAGCGTGTACTGCTGGTCGACCTCGATCCGCAGGGCAACGGAACGATGGGAAGCGGTATCGACAAGCGCGCGCTTACCGCCACGGTGTACCAAGTGTTGCTGGGTATGGCCGATGTGTGGACCGCGCGGCAGCACGCGGAACACGGCGGCTACGACGTGCTCGGCGCCAACCGCGAATTGGCAGGCGCTGAAATAGATCTGGTCGATCTGGATCATCGCGAGACGCGGCTGAAAGACGCTCTGGCCGCGGTAAACGACCAGTATGAGTTCATCCTGATCGACTGCCCGCCGTCGCTATCGCTGTTGACGCTGAATGGGCTATGCGCGGCCCACGGTGTCATCATTCCGATGCAGTGCGAGTACTTCGCTCTCGAGGGGTTGGCGGATCTAGTCAATACGATTCAGCGCGTGGCGGCCCATCTGAATCCCGATTTACGCATCATCGGGCTCCTGCGCGTGATGTTCGATTCGCGTATGACATTGCAGCTGCAGGTCTCCGAACAACTGGTAACGAAGTTCGGCGATAAGGTCTTCGAGACGATCATTCCGCGCAACGTCCGGTTGGCCGAAGCACCCAGCTATGGGCTGCCGGGGGTTGTCTACGATCGTTCATCCAAGGGCGCGCAGGCCTACGTGTCGTTTGGCGCGGAGATGATCCGTCGTGTGCACGCCCTCGAGCGCGACGCTTGATGAATGTTTGATCCGGCGTCGATTCCCTCGCGTTTGCGTGCCCAGGAAGGGCGCATCGCCGACGCACTTGCCGCTCGGATTGAAGATGCGTCGCTGGCCGTTGCGCAACCGGCGCAGCAGAGTTTCTTTGACGGCTGGCTGCTCAGATACTCCCCGGGCAAGGCAAAGCGCGCGCGTTCGATCAACAGCATCGGCGCCGGCGTCTTGCCCTTCCCCGCAAAGCTCGAGCATTGCGTTGATTTTTACCTGCAACATCGGCTGCCGTGCCTGTTTCGAATCACTCCGTTCTCACAGCCGCACAACCTGGACGTCGAATTGGCCGCCGCTGACTTTGAAGCGCATCAGGACACGCGCGTGATGGCCGTATCGCTTTCGAACACCGGGCCAAGGGTGCCGCCAGCAGCGGCGCAATCGGTCACGGTCGAGCAATTCGCAGCGGCGTTTTGCGCACTGCATGGACTCGACTCGCCCCAAGCGAAGGCCGAGCGCGAGCGATACGCGAGAACGTCCGGCCCAGGCGCCTTTGTCGTTCAATGCGACGGCGACACCCCGGTTGCGTGCGGCAGCCTCGCCGTGCAGGGCAAGTTCGCAGGCATTTTCGGCATGGTTACGGCAGCGGAGTATCGCGGCCGCGGAGTCGCTACTGCGATCGTCGCCAAACTGTTGAACGACGCTCGTAGCGCTGGCGCGGAAACCGCCTATCTGCAAGTCGAGGCCGACAACGCACCTGCTCGCCAGACGTATTCAAAATTTGGATTCCGTGATTGCTACGCGTACTGGTACCGGGCTCCTCCCGGCTGCGATGACAATCTATAGGCGAGCCGCATCATGAAGCGAAACAAGGGCCTTGGGCGCGGACTCGATGCGTTGCTGGGCGGCGACAGCATTGCGACTCCTGCTTCGACTGGTGTGTTGCCGCTCGAGCAGCTACGGCCCGGCAAATACCAGCCACGGACGAGGATGAACCCTGAATCCTTGCGCGAGCTGGCAGACTCGATCAAGGCGCAAGGCGTCATACAACCTGTTCTAGTGCGGGCCGTCGGTGACGGTTACGAAATCATCGCCGGCGAGCGCCGTGTGCGTGCCGCTGCCATCGCGGGCCTGCATGAAGTACCCGTCATCATCAAACAGGTGCCCGATAACGCAGCGTTGGCGATGGCGCTGATTGAAAACATCCAGCGCGAGGACCTTAACCCGCTCGAAGAAGCGCACGGAGTGCAGCGGCTGATTCAAGAATTTCACTTCACGCACGAACAGGCGGCGCAAGCGATCGGCCGCTCGCGCAGTGCCACGTCCAATCTGTTGCGGCTGACGAATCTGGCGCAGCCGGTGCAGCAGATGGTGCTGGACGGAAAGCTCGACATGGGGCACGCACGCGCGCTGTTGGCTCTGAGCGCTGTTCAGCAAATTCAACTGGGCAATCGCATTGCAGCCGAACAACTGTCCGTTCGTGCGACCGAGGCGCTGGTCGCGGGCGGGGGCGCGGTAAAAGCTCGCAAGGTATCGAAAAAATCCCCGCCCCGTGCGCGCGACATCGTGCGTCTCGAAGACGAGTTGGCCGACACGTTGGCCGCCGATGTGCGGCTGCAGGCCGATGCGCGCGGCAAGGGCGAACTGACGATCAGATTTGCCAGCCTGGATCAGCTCGAGGGCATCGTCGCCCGACTCCGGCGCTGAGGCGGGCGTTCGGTGACGTACTTTGACCCGGCTTATTGCGCCGCAGTACAATGCGCAGCTTTTTTTATTTGCGACTTGCTCTAATTCCCGTCTAGTCAATCGATGTCTTTCGCACTGAGCCAGCCGATTCGAACGGTGCTCAGGTGGCAACTTCTCGCCACCGCGTTAGCCATCGTCGTGCTCGGTTGGATTGCCGGCACACACGGTGCGATCTCCGCCGCGTTGGGTGGCGCGATCAGCATCACGGCCGGACTGGCGGCGGCATGGTTTGCGTTACGCAAGCCCGCGGGTGATCCGGCGACTGCGGTCACCAGTGCCTTGATCGCAGAAGGTTTGAAGGTTTTCCTGATCGTCGCCGGCTTGGCGGCGGTTTTCATTTTGTACAAGAGTGTGGTGGCCTTCGGCTTCATCGCAACGTTTGCGATAACGACGGTCCTGTTCTCGATGGCCCTTTTCGTCAGAGAAACCTAGCGCCGTGGCGACCGAAGAACTAACACCGACTTCCTATATTGCCAATCATCTGACGTTCAATGCGTCGGGCGAAGGGTTCTGGGCGGTGCACTGGGACACGATCGCCGTGTCGGTGCTGCTCGGCGTCGTCGCATTGGGCTTTCTGCGCTGGGTCGTCAGTGGCGCCACCGCCGGCGTGCCTGGGAAGCGCCAGGCGTTCGTCGAGTGGCTGATCGACTTCGTCGACAATCAGGTCAAGGGCATCTATCACGGCGATTCGCATCGCTTCGTTGCTGCCATCGCACTCACCGTGTTCCTGTGGGTGTTGTTGATGAATGCGATGGATTTTCTGCCGGTCGATCTGATGCACCTGTTTCATAAGTACGTGCTGGGGCAGGAACACTTCCGCAACGTGCCCACCGCTGACGTGAACACAACGTTTGCGCTGGCCCTGTCGGTGTGGCTGCTGATGATCTACTACTCGATCGCGGTCAAAGGGTTTGGCGGCTGGATGTACGAGTTGTTCTGCACACCGTTCGGCAAGAATCCTCTGCTGTGGATTCCAAACCTGCTGTTCAATCTGGTCGAGTTGATTTCGCGGCCGCTGTCGCATTCACTGCGGTTGTTCGGCAACATGTACGCGGGCGAAATCATTTTCCTGCTGCTGTGGACGATGGCAGCAGCCGGACTGGTCGGCACCGTGGCGAGCATCGTACTTGCGCTCGGATGGTCGATCTTTCACATTCTGATCGTCGGATTGCAGGCCTACATCTTCATGATGCTGACCGTGGTCTACATCGCGATCGCGCACGAACATCACTGACACTTTCAACGAAGCGAACAAAGGGCGAACACTATGGAAAAGCTACAACTGCTGGCAATGGTTCAGGCGTACACCAGCATCGGAATCGGACTGATGATCGGCCTCGGCGCCTTGGGCGCTTGCGTCGGCGTCGGCATCATGTGCAGCCGCTTTCTCGAAGGCGCCGCGCGCCAGCCGGAACTGATGCCGCAACTTCAGGCCAAGGTGTTTCTTTTGCTCGGCCTGATCGACGCGTCGTTCATTATCGGCGTCGGCTTGGCGATGTTCTTTGCCTTCGCTAACCCGTTGCTGACGGTGCTCAACTAGTTCGCGAACGATGAACTTCAACCTGACCTTGATCGCGCAAGCGATCACGTTCGCGCTGTTTATCTGGTTTTGCAACCGTTTCATCTGGCCGTTTATTACGCGTGCGATGGACGAGCGGCAGAAAAAGATCAGCGCGGGCCTCGCCGATGCGGAAACCGCGCGCGTCACGCTTGAAAATGCGTCGAAGCAGGCCGAAGTGTCGGTGGGCGAAGCGCGTCAGCGCTCATCGCAGATTATCCTGCAAGCCGAGCAGCGGGCCGCGCAGATGATCGAGGAAGCCAAGACCTCGGCGCGCACAGAAGGTGCGCGCGAGAAAGCTGCGGCGCAGGCGGAAATCGAACAGCAGATGGCAAGCGCAAAGGATCAGCTGCGCGAACAAGTTGCTTTGCTGGCGGTCGCCGGCGCCGAGAAGATCCTGCAGAAGGAAGTCGACGCGCAAGCGCATTCCGCTTTGCTGAAGCAATTGCGCGAGCAGTTGCGCTAGGCGTTGCAACCATGGCCGAAAACCTGACGATCGCGCGCCCGTATGCGGAAGCCGTTTTTTCATCGGCGGATGCCGGCGGCAAGCTGCAGGCGTGGTCGCAGGCGCTGCAGCGGCTGGCGATGATCGCTTCCGACCCCGATATGCATAACGCGATCGGCGATCCGAAGGTCGGGCCGGAGCAACTGTATGGCCTGGTCGCAGCGGGGACCGGCGACGCATTGAACGCCGAAGCGCAGAGCTTTGTGCGCGTGCTGATCGAAAACGATCGCCTCGCGGTGCTGCCGGAGATAGCAACGCTTTTCGAGTCGCTGAAGAACGAGCGCGAGGGCGTTATCGAAGCGCAGATCGAAAGTGCGTTTCCGGTCGATGACGCAGCGCTGGCGCAACTGGTCGGCGATCTCGAGCGGCGCTTCAAACGCAAGGTGCGGGCGCAAGTCACGGTCGATCGCGCGTTGATCGGTGGCGCGCTGATCACCGTCGGTGATGAAGTGATCGATGGCACTGTGCGTGGTCGGCTCGCCAGCATGGCATCGGCGCTGCGAACCGAATAAGTCACATACACAGGAAATTCAATGCAACAGCTAAAACCCTCTGAGATTAGCGAGCTGATCCGCAACCAGATTCAGAAGCTCACGCTGACGGCGGACTTCCGTACGCAGGGCACGGTGGTGACGGTGACCGACGGCATTTGCCGCATTCACGGTCTGGCCGACGTCAGTCAGGGCGAGATGCTCGAATTTCCGGGCGATACCTTCGGCCTGGCGCTGAACCTCGAGCGCGATTCGGTCGGCGCGGTCGTGCTGGGCAACTACGAACATATTCGCGAGGGCGACCCGGTTAAGGCGACCGGCCGCATTCTCGAAGTGCCGGTCGGTCCCGAACTGCTCGGCCGGGTCGTCAACTCGCTCGGACTGCCGATCGACGGCAAGGGGCCGATCAACGCGAAGATGACCGACGTCATCGAAAAAGTCGCGCCCGGTGTGATCGCGCGCCAATCGGTGTCGCAGCCGGTGCAGACGGGCTTGAAGGCGATCGACGCCATGGTGCCGGTGGGCCGCGGCCAGCGCGAGCTGATCATCGGCGACCGCCAGACCGGCAAGACCGCGGTGGCGGTCGACACGATCATCAATCAGAAAGGCAAGGACCTGATCTGCGTCTACGTCGCAATCGGTCAGAAAGCGTCGACGATTGC
>JACCSD010000020.1 GCA_013813185.1 Burkholderiaceae bacterium | reverse complement strand
ATCTCGATGTACTCGAACTTCATCCCCTTGCTGGCTTCGTCCCAGATGATGGCTTTCATCTTGACGAGGTCGACCACACCGCGAAAACCTTCCTCGGCGCCGATCGGAATTTGAATCGGCACGGGGTTGGCTTTCAGCCGCAACCGCATCTGCTCGTAGACCTTGAAAAAATTGGCGCCGGTCCGGTCCATCTTGTTGACGAACGCAAGCCGCGGCACGCCGTACTTGTTCGCCTGACGCCAGACGGTTTCGGACTGCGGTTGCACGCCGCCCACCGCGCAATACACCATGCACGCGCCGTCCAGCACGCGCATGCTGCGCTCGACCTCGATCGTGAAATCGACGTGGCCGGGGGTGTCGATGATGTTGATGCGGTGCTCGGGAAACGACATGTCCATGCCGCGCCAAAACGTCGTCGTCGCCGCCGACGTGATCGTGATGCCGCGCTCCTGCTCCTGCTCCATCCAGTCCATCGTCGCGGCGCCTTCGTGCACCTCGCCGAGTTTGTGATTCACCCCCGTATAGAACAACACACGCTCAGTGGTCGTGGTCTTACCGGCGTCAATGTGCGCCGAGATTCCGATGTTCCGGTACAGCTCGATAGGAGTCTTACGCGGCATAAAGAATGACAAATCCCAACTTAAGTTGCCGGACCGCAGAGCGGGCCGGTTCCCCTGAACTCACTAAAACCTGAAATGCGCGAAGGCTTTATTTGCCTCCGCCATCCGGTGCACTTCCTCTTTCTTCTTCATTGCGCCGCCGCGGCCTTCCGCTGCTTCCATCAGTTCTCCAGCGAGCCGAAGCGGCATCGACTTTTCGCTGCGCTTCTTGGCGGCCTCGCGCAGCCAGCGCATCGCGAGTGCCATGCGGCGTACCGGGCGCACTTCCACCGGCACCTGATAGTTCGCGCCGCCCACACGGCGGCTTTTCACTTCAACCATCGGCCGTACATTGGACAGCGCGGCTGAGAACACTTCCAGCGCATCCTTGCCGCCCTTGGTTTCGATCTGCGTCAGGGCACCGTAAACGATGCGCTCGGCAACGGCTTTCTTGCCGTCGAGCATGATGACGTTGACGAACTTAGTCAGATCCTGCGAATTGAATTTCGGATCGGGCAGGATGTCACGCTTGGGTACTTCACGACGACGCGGCACTTTTCACCTCTTTCTCTTCAGTCGTTATGCGGTTCCATGCTGACGAACCGCGACTTACTCGATCACCCTAGATGGGGACGATCGATGCAATTCACATAATCGATTACGCAGGCTTCGGCCGCTTGGCGCCGTACTTCGAACGGCTCTGCTTGCGATCCTTTACGCCCTGCGTATCCAGCGACCCGCGCACGATGTGGTAACGGACGCCGGGCAGATCTTTAACGCGGCCGCCGCGAATCAGCACCACCGAGTGCTCCTGCAAATTGTGGCCTTCACCGCCGATGTACGAAATGACTTCGTAACCGTTGACCAAGCGCACCTTGGCAACCTTGCGCAAAGCCGAGTTCGGCTTCTTCGGCGTAGTGGTGTACACGCGCGTGCACACGCCGCGCTTCTGCGGGCTCAATTTCAGAGCCGGGCTCTTGCTCTGGATGCGCGTGCTTTCGCGCGGTTTGCGAACAAGCTGATTAATGGTCGGCATGCATCTAGGTCCGGTTGATTCAAAAAGCGCGGCGCCCGAATTGGAGCTACGGGCGCCGAAAAGCCTGCGATTATCGCTAGCCGCGACTTAACGTGTCAAGGCAACTAGGGGAAAGTGACTCGCATGTGGCGAGCACTTTCCCCGTTGAGTGCTATTCGGCAACCTCGGCCGATTCGTCGGCTCCTGTTTCCGCCTCGCCCTCAACCGTCGCCATCAGTTCCATCTCGGCCAGCTGCTTCTGCTCCAAGGCATCGGCGGCTTCCTTTTCCTTGCGCGCTCGATGAAACGCCATGCCGGTTCCGGCTGGAATCAAGCGACCGACGATGACGTTTTCCTTCAAGCCGCGCAGGTCGTCCTTCTTGCCCATGATCGCCGCTTCGGTCAACACCCGCGTCGTTTCCTGGAACGAAGCCGCCGAGATGAACGAGTCGGTCGACAGCGACGCCTTGGTAATGCCGAGCAGAATGTTCTCGTACAACGCGGGACGCTTGCCTTCGGCGATCGCCTTGTCGTTCTCGTCCAGCATCTCGGAGCGCTCGACCTGCTCGCCGGTGATGAACGGCGCGTCGCCCGGATCGGTCGTCTGTACCCGGCGCAGCATCTGCCGCACGATCACTTCGATGTGCTTGTCGTTGATCTTGACACCCTGCAACCGGTAGACGTCCTGCACCTCGTCGACGATGTAGCGCGCTAGCGCATCGACGCCGAGCAAGCGCAGGATGTCGTGCGGATCAGCCGAGCCGTCGACGATCAATTCGCCCTTGTTCACCACTTGGCCGTCGTGCACGAGCATGTGCTTTTCCTTCGAAATCAGGAATTCATGCTCCTCGCCCTCGAGGTCAGTGATGATCAGGCGCTGCTTGCCCTTGGTTTCCTTGCCGAACGTCACCGTTCCAGTCACTTCGGCCAGCATGCCGGCGTCTTTTGGCGAGCGCGCTTCGAACAACTCCGCGACCCGCGGCAGGCCGCCTGTAATGTCGCGCGTCTTCTGCGATTCCGTCGGAATCCGTGCCAGAACTTCACCGACGCCGACTTGCTGCGCGTCGCGCACGACAATCAGCGCGCCGACCGGGAAGCTGATCGTCACCGAGTGCTCGGTGCCCGGAATCTTGACCTCGTCACTCATCTCATTGAGCAGTTTCACTTGGGGCCGCACACCCTTCGCAGCGGTCGGACCGCGGCGTTTGGCATCGATGACGACCAGCGTCGAAAGCCCGGTCACTTCGTCGATCTGCCGAGCGACCGTGACGCCCTCTTCGACGTTTTCAAATTTCACCGTCCCTGCAAACTCGGTGATGATTGGACGCGTCAGCGGATCCCAGCTGGCGAGTTGCACGCCTGCCTTGACCTGCTTGCCGTCGGCCACCAGCAACGTCGCACCGTACGGGACTTTGTGGCGTTCGCGTTCGCGGCCGTTGTCGTCGACGATCGTCACTTCGCCCGAGCGCCCGATCGCTACCTGCTCACTCTTGGCGTTTGTAACGTAGCGCATCGTGCTGGTAAATCTCACCGTGCCGTTGCTCTTCGCTTCGACGCCCGACGCCACGGCCGCACGCGACGCTGCGCCACCGATGTGGAACGTGCGCATCGTCAACTGCGTGCCCGGTTCGCCGATCGATTGCGCGGCGATGACGCCGACCGCTTCACCTGCGTTGACCAACACGCCACGACCCAGGTCGCGCCCGTAGCACTTGGCGCACAAGCCGTAGCGTGTTTCGCATGAGAGCGGAGTGCGCACGCGAACTTCGTCGATTGCAAGCGCTTCAATCTGGTCGACGTTGTCTTCATCGAGCAGATGCCCGACCGAATACAGAACTTCCTGCGTTTCCGGACTCAACACGTCCATCGTGATGACGCGACCGAGGATGCGGTCGCGCAGCGCTTCGATGACCTCGCCGCCTTCGACCAATGCCTTCATCGTGACGCCGTTGCCGGTGCCGCAATCATCTTCGGTGACGACCAGATCTTGCGTCACGTCGACCAGACGCCGTGTCAGATAGCCCGAGTTCGCGGTCTTCAGTGCCGTGTCGGCCAAACCTTTGCGTGCGCCGTGGGTCGAGATGAAGTACTGCAGAACGTTCAGCCCTTCACGGAAATTGGCGGTGATCGGCGTCTCGATGATCGAGCCATCGGGCTTCGCCATCAGTCCGCGCATACCGGCCAACTGCCGGATCTGCGCCACCGAGCCGCGCGCACCCGAGTCGGCCATCATCCAGATCGAGTTGAACGATTCCTGCGACGACTCGCGTCCGTGACGGTCGCTTGCCTGCTCGGTCGCGAGCTGCTCCATCATCACTTTGCCGACGTGATCGCCGGCGCGGCCCCAGATGTCGACCACTTTGTTGTAGCGCTCGCCTTGCGTGACCAGACCCGAGGTGTATTGCGCCTCGATCTCCTTCACTTCGCGCTCCGCGCTGCGAATGATTTCTTCTTTCTGCGGCGGCACGACCATGTCGTCGATCGCAATCGACAGCCCCGCACGCGTCGCCAGCGTGAAGCCGGTTTGCATCAGCTTGTCGGCGAAAATCACCGTTTCGCGCAGGCCGCACTTGCGGAACGCAAGGTTGATCAGGCGGCTGATTTCCTTTTTCTTCAGCGGCTTGTTCAGCACGCTGAACGACAAGCCCGCCGGCAGAATCTCCGACATCAGCGCGCGGCCGACGGTCGTTTCGTAGCGAGTCAGCTTCGGTGTCTTGTCGCCAGTCTCCGCGTTCACATCGAACTCGCGAACGCGCACCGTGACACGCGTTTGCAGCTCGACTTCGCGGTTTTCGTACGCGCGATGCACTTCAGCCAGATCGGTAAAGAACGAGCCTTCGCCCTTGCCGTTGATCTTCTCGCGCGTGGCGTAATACAGACCCAGCACGATGTCCTGCGACGGCACGATCGACGGATCGCCGTTCGACGGGAATAGCACGTTGTTCGACGCCAGCATCAGCGAGCGCGCTTCCAACTGTGCTTCGAGCGACAGCGGAACGTGCACGGCCATCTGGTCGCCGTCGAAGTCGGCGTTGAACGCGGCGCACACCAGCGGATGCAGCTGGATCGCCTTGCCTTCGATCAGCACCGGCTCGAACGCCTGGATGCCGAGCCGATGCAACGTCGGCGCCCGGTTCAACATCACCGGGTGTTGGCGAATCACCTCTTCGAGGATGTCCCACACCACCGGTTCGCCCGATTCGACCATCTTCTTTGCGGCCTTGATCGTGGTCGCCAACCCCTGCAGCTCGAGCTTGTTGAAGATGAACGGCTTGAACAGCTCGAGCGCCATCAGCTTCGGCAAACCGCACTGATGTAGCTTCAGCTGCGGACCGACCACGATGACCGAGCGTCCCGAGTAGTCGACGCGCTTGCCGAGCAGGTTCTGCCGAAAGCGGCCGCCCTTGCCCTTGATCATGTCGGCGAGCGACTTCAACGGACGCTTGTTGGCGCCCGTCATTGCCTTCCCGCGACGGCCGTTATCCAGCAGCGAATCGACCGATTCCTGCAGCATGCGCTTCTCGTTGCGCACGATGATCTCGGGCGCCTTGAGCTCGAGCAAACGCTTTAGCCGGTTATTGCGGTTGATCACACGGCGATACAGATCGTTCAGATCCGAGGTCGCAAAGCGACCGCCGTCGAGGGGCACCAGCGGCCGCAATTCTGGCGGCAGCACAGGCAGCACTTCGAGAATCATCCACTCGGGCTTGATGCCCGACTT